>JBOHYD010000447.1:0-22357 GCA_050737635.1 Luteimonas sp.
CCCATGCAATGACGCCTGATGCGAATTGTGACTCTGCTCGCACTTACCAAGCGCGCCCAACTCGCACAGAACCTGGTTGACCAGATCCGTGGTTGACCAGATCCGTGGTTGACCAGATCCGGCGCAATCCACAACAGGCAGCCGAGTAATTATCTGTCGTATTCCCGATGATTGCTATAGACACCCGGCGCTATCTCTTATTCATGGCGCGCGACGTCATGCGCAGGGCGATCGATCTGATCAAAGCGAAAATACAAGGGGGGCGAAGCAGCGATGAGGATTGCACGACACCAGCGCGCACGAACCACGCTGACAGTGCGCACCGATTCGGTGTGACGCGGTCTACGATTTACAAGCGGAGGTCGCACGACAGCGTCAATGACCGCTCACATACTGAATCGCCCACCTATTTAGTAGACACCTTCAAGTCGTACATGACGGCAATCACGGAGCTGGATATGAGCGGTAAGCGCTATACGGATGAGTTCAAGTCCGCAGCGGCAAAACAAGTGCTTGAGCAGGGTCGACCGGTGCGGGAAGTGTCTGGGCGACTTGGGATCAGCATCGATTCGCTGTATGCCTGGTAGGCGAGCAGCGCAAGTCGCCTCAGGCGCAGCAGGCCGGCAGCACGTTCTCATTCGAGGCGCGCAGACGGCAGGCCGAGCTCCAGCGGGTGACCGAGGAGCGCGACATTCTAAAAAAGGCCGCCGTGTACTTTGCCAAGCAGTCCGGGTGAAGTCCGCCTTCATGCGCGATCACGCGCAGGCGTTTCGGCTATTGGCGATGTGCCGGGTGTTTGGGGTGAATCGCAGCGGCGACTAGGCATGGCTGCGCAGGCGGTTGAGCGCACGCGATCGGGGAGAGGTTCGGCTCATCGGCCTGGTGAAGCCGTCATGGCTGCAGAGCGGTACGCTCTATGGCTATCGCAAGGTGACCGGGGATTGGCGCGAACAGGGCGAGGCCTGCGCACGCACGAAGTCTGGTTATCCCCCAAGGGGACTTCCTTCGGGACGTACCTGGCGGTGGTCATCGACCTGTTCTCACGACAGGTGGTGGGCTGGTCGATGCGGCCGGCGCTGCACAGCGATTTGGTGTTGCAGGCACTACTCGCGGCGGTGTGGCGTCGCAAGCCGCTGCCCGGCCTGATGCTGCGGCGGCCAGTTCACCGGCAGCGAATGGCAAGGCTTCTTAAAGGATCGCAAGATGATCTGCAGCATGAGTCGAGGCGGGAACTGCCATGACAATGCGGTGGCTGAGAGCTTCTTCCCGTTGCTCAAGCGGGAGTGGGTGAAGCGGAAGAACTTCCCGACCCGGGATCGAGCGCGGACCGATGTGCTCGACGATATCGAGATGTTCTACAACCCGGTGCGCAGGCACAGCAGCAATCAGGGCCTGTCTCCGGTAGAGTTCGAAAAGCCGTCCCTACGACACGGCTCGTGAGTGTCTACAGAATTCGGGGCGATTCAGGTGGGGGGTGAACCGTTTGAACCCAACAGGCGGGCACCCACGAATACGATTGCGTCGTTGCAAACCAAAACGCTCCGGGCCAGGAAAACACCGGCGAGAAAACATCCCGCGGTCACGCATATCGAGTGATTAGGCCTGTCGGAGCCCCTCAACCAAGCCAGCGCGCACGCGTCGCCAAATCGTGACCGTACACAACACTGCCACGACGATGGCGACACCGTCGATCACACTCGCGTCGATCCAACCCAGAGCCAGCAGCAAGCCAATCACGCCGATCACCAAGGCGCGATCGCTCTTGCCCATTGGCCCGTCGTAACGGCGGCTAGCGCCGACCATCAGGCCCAGCACGCCTGCATATTCGGTCAGCACCGCTAGTCCCGCCATCAGCGCTAGCCAGGCCACGTGTACGCCGGGGAGGCTCGCCAGGCTGAGATACAGCGCTACATCGGCCAGCACGTCGCAGAGTTCATTGAGGTAGGCGCCCAGCCGTGACTGCTGGCCAAACTCGCGCGCGAGCATGCCATCAATCGCATTCAGCGCCATGCGCAACAGCATCCATACCGGCAACACCAGATACAGCCAAGCCTGTGCCGGAGCAAAATGGTAGATGACCGCCGCCGCCAGCAACGACAACACTGCAGCTGTCAGGGTCACCTGATTGGCGGTGAAACCCAAATCCGGTAGCTCGCGGACCAGCGGCCGCAGCAGTCCTTGAAACCTGGTCTTCAAGGCGTAGATCGACATCCTTCCTCCGATTTATCGCACCATAATTAGTGCTCGTCCAGAAACGGGTAAGCTGCTAAATCACTGAGGTAATATCCCCCGGCTATGCCGGGAGACCCCCAAGGTTTAATCTATACCGTGATCGTGTGAATCTGGAATCTCCGTCAAGAGATGAGGATTCACGACGAAAGAGTATCAAAGTTTGAGTCATATGAAGTGGGACAGAGATGGCCCCGGAAATTTGAACAGCGCGGTAAGTGGAGTCCCTGCTCATTGACGCGATGATGATCGTGCGGGATGTGACAGTTAGGCAATGCGCGCGTCTGAACCGTTCGCTGTGGCGAGCCGCCGTACACTTCCGCCGATCCCTCACCATCAGGTACCGGTACCGTGACCGCAGCCATCTCTCTCGCCATCATCGGCGGCACCGGCCTCTACCAGTTCGCCGGGCTGCAGGACCTCGACACCCACCAGCCGGTCACCGCGTACGGCGCGCTGTCCGGGCCGGTGCGCATTGGCACCCTGGGCGAGCATCGCGTGGCATTTCTGGCGCGGCACGGCGAAGGCCATTCGCTGCCACCGCATCGCGTCAACTACCGCGCCAACCTTGCCGCGCTGCAGGCGCTCGGAGCGACGCGGGTGCTGGCGCTCAACACCGTCGGCGGCATCACCGAGCGCTTCGCGCCGCGCGTGCTGGCGTGCCCGGATCAGCTGATCGACTACACCTGGGGCCGCATTTCCACGCTTTGCGAAGAACCCGGCAGCGAGGTGCTGCACGTCGACTTCGGCGAGCCTTACACCGCCTCGCTGCGGCAGTTAGTGCTCGATGCGGCAAAGCGTACCGACCTGGCGCTGGTCGACGGCGGCTGCTACGGCGCGACGCAGGGGCCACGCCTGGAAACCCGCGCGGAGATCGAACGGATGCGCCGTGATGGCTGCGATCTGGTCGGCATGACTGGCATGCCCGAGGCCGGGCTGGCGCGCGAGTTCGGCCTCGATTACGCCTGCCTGGCGATCGTCGCCAACTGGGCGGCGGGTGCGGGACCGGTGACCGACGAGGCGATCACGCTCGACGACGTGCTGGCCAACGTCGCCGTCGCCTCGGCCGGCTTGCCGGCACTGATCGCTGCGCTCCTGGGCGGATGATTGCCAGCGCTGCGGCGGATTTGCATACTCGCATCGTGCGCGTCCGAAGGGGGAGGGCAGTGCACATATCGCATCCAGACGAAGGCAGGCAGAGTCATGCAATACGGCACAGTGAAATGGTTCAACGACGCCAAGGGTTTCGGTTTTATCGCACCCGAGGATGGCAGCGCCGATGTGTTCGTGCACTTCTCGGCGATCGCGTCGAAGGGCTTCCGCAGTCTGCAGGAAGGCCAGCGGGTCGGCTATGAAGTCACGCAAGGTCCGAAGGGCGCACAGGCCGTCGACGTGCAGCCGGTCCCCTGACGCAGTCGTAACACGACTTTCTTGAGCCCCGCTCCGGCGGGGCTTTTTTCTGCATGCCGGGCTCGATACGCGGCTGTTCGGCCTCGGCATGCAGCGCGGCGCGCTGTTCACGCTACTGGCGCAGGCATGGCCGCAGATCGTCACCCTGCATCGCGACACCGCCATCGACGCCATCGACGACAGTACGCGCCGCCTCCGCGATGCCTGCCGCGGTCGGCACGGGCGGTTCGATTTGGTGATCGCCCGCTGATGGCTCGGCCACGCGGCGGCGTGCCTGCGTCGGCGCAGCGCCCGTGGGCGCGATCTGCTGCGGCGATTTGGCGGACAATCCCACCATCTTCCGACGATCCCTGCAGCGCATGTCCGCCGTTACGCCGCCTGTCGCTTTCGCCACCCATGCCGTCGACAACCAGCCGCCGGACTTCGCTCCGCGCGATCTGTGGGCTGACGACATCGCGCTGCGTGAGGCCGCGCTGCGCGAGGGCGGCGGTGCATTCGCTGACCGCGTCGCGGCCTACGGCCGGCTCGCCGGCGACGAGCTGTATGCACTGTCCTTCGATGCCCACCGCGACAAGCCGCGTCTGCGCACGCACGACGGCCGCGGCCATCGCATCGACAGCGTCGAGTTCCATCCCGCCTATCACCGCTTGATGCAGGCCGCGATCGAACACGGCGTCGCCGGGCTGTCGTGGGCGGACGGCTCGCCCGGCGCGCATGTCGCGCGCGCCGCGTTGAGCTATCTGCATCATCAGGTCGAGCCCGGCACCAGCTGTCCGCTGACGATGACGCATGCGGCCGTGGCGGTGCTGCGCCGTGCGCCGGCGCTGCGCGCATGGAGCGACAAGGTCGCGGCCTGCCGCTACGACGCGCGCGACCTGCCGATCGCGCAGAAAACCGGCGTCACCATCGGCATGGGCATGACCGAAAAGCAGGGCGGCAGCGACGTGCGCGCCAACACCACGTGCGCGACGCCGCTGGCCGGCGCTGGCGCGGCGTCGATGCAGGAATACACGCTGGTCGGGCACAAATGGTTTTTTTCGGCGCCGATGTCCGACGGCTTCCTGGTGCTGGCGCAGGCACCCGGCGGACTGACCTGCTTGCTGATGCCGCGACGCCTGCCCGACGGCAGCCGCAATGCCTTCGCGCTGCTGCGCCTCAAGGACAAGCTCGGCGACTGGTCCAATGCGTCGAGCGAAATTGAGTTCATGCACGCACTCGCCTACCGCATCGGCGACGAAGGCCGTGGCATCGCCACCATCCTGGAGATGGTGATGCTCACGCGCCTGGATTGCATGCTCGGCTCCGCGGCACAGATGCGCATGGCGCTGGCGCAGGCGATGCACCACTGCCGGCATCGCCGCGTATTCGGCAGGGCGCTGATCGAGCAGCCGCTGATGCGCAATGTGCTCGCCGATCTGGCCATCGAGTCCGAGGCCGCGCTCGCGCTGTCGATGCGCGTCGCGCGTGCGGTGGACTTAGCGCCGCGCGATGCGCCCGAGGCCGCGTTCGCGCGCATCGCCACCGCGATCGGCAAGTTCTGGATCTGCAGGCGCGCGCCGGCCGTCGTCAACGAGGCCCAGGAGTGCCTCGGCGGCGCCGGCTATGTGGAGGAATCGATCCTGCCGCGACTGTATCGGCAGGCGCCGCTGAATTCGATCTGGGAAGGCAGCGGCAACATCCAGTGCCTCGACGTGCTGCGCGCGCTGCAGCGCGAGCCGGCCAGCGCGGATGCGCTATTTGCCGAGTTCGACGCCGCGCATGGCCTGCATCGGGCGCTGGACGCCGCGATCGCTTCGCTGCACGGGTCGCTCGCCGGTCCCGGCGACGGCGAGGCGGGCGCACGACGACTGACCGAACGTCTGGCGTTGGCGCTGCAGGGCAGCGTGCTGCTGCGCGCCGGCAGCCCGATGGCCGACGCGTTCTGCCGCAGCCGCCTCGGTGGCGAGCACGGGCTGGTGCTGGGCACGCTGGGTGCCGATTGCGATTTCGCAACGTTGCTGGCACGCGCAGCCGGGACATGATGCAGCGGCGGCACGCGCACTGCCGATCGCCGCCGACGAGCGCAGGCGAGTGAGTTGCGGTTGCCGCGCGACTCAATCTTTCTTGATCGCATGCCCGCCAAACTCGTTGCGCATCGCCGACAGCAGCTTGTCGGCGAAGGAATCGTCGTCGCGCGAGCGCAGGCGTTCGATCAGCGACAGGGTGATCACCGGCGCCGGCACGTCGAGCGCGATGGCTTCGGCCGCGGTCCAGCGGCCTTCGCCGGAATCCGCGACCCACGGCGCGATGCCGTCGAGTGTCGGGTTCTTTTTCAGCGCATCGGCGGTGAGATCGAGCAGCCAGGAGCGCACCACGCTGCCTTCGCGCCAGATCTCGGCGACCTGCGGCAGGTCGAGGGCGAAATCGGTCTTGTGCCGCATGATCGCGAAGCCTTCGGCATAGGCCTGCATCAGCCCGTACTCGATGCCGTTGTGGATCATCTTGGTGAAGTGGCCGGCACCGCTCGCACCGACCCGCCCCCAGCCCTTGTCGGGGGCCGGCGCGAGCGTTTCGAACGCTGGGCGCAGCGCATCGGTCGCGGCCTGGTCGCCGCCGATCATCAGGCTGTAGCCTTCGGTCAGGCCCCAGACGCCGCCGCTGGTGCCGCAGTCGAGGTAGTGGATGCCGTCTTGCTCGAGTGCCGCGGCGCGACGCAGGGTATCCCGGTAGAACGAGTTGCCGCCGTCGATGACTATGTCGCCCACCGACAGCAGCGGCTGCAGCGCGGCGATGGTGGCGTCGACGATCTGGCCAGCCGGCAGCATCATCCAGATTGCGCGCGGTCTGGGCAGCGCGGCGGCCAGCGCCTGCAGGGATGTTTCGCTGACGATGCCCTGTTTGGCGGCGGCGTCGCGGGCGCTCTGCGCGGGGTCGAAGCCGTGCACGTGGTGGCCGCCGCGCACCAGGCGCTCGGCCATGTTGGCACCCATGCGGCCGAGGCCGATCATTGCGATGTGCATCGTGTCACTCCGGTCATTGCGAAAGCCGCGCGCGGCGGCACCGATGGATCGAAGCCGGCGATGCGGCACGGTGCGCCTGCGCGGGGCGTCGCTCCAAAAATCCGCGCGCTGGTAACGCGCGATCAAGCCAGACGCTCAATCCAGAAACTGCAGCCGCGCCAGCTCCGCGTACAGGCCCTCCTGGGCGATCAGTTCGGCGTGCGTACCCTGCGCGACGATGCGGCCGCGGTCCATGACCACGATGCGGTCGGCCTTCAGCACGGTCGCCAGACGGTGTGCGATCACCAGCGTGGTACGGCCGCTGATCAGGTTTTCGAGCGCGTGCTGCACCGCGCGCTCGCTCTGCGCGTCGAGCGCGGACGTGGCCTCGTCGAGCAGCAGGATCGGTGCGTTCTTGAGCAGCGCACGGGCGATCACGACGCGCTGCTGCTGGCCGCCGGACAAGCGTGTGCCGCGTTCGCCGAGTTGTTCGTCGTAGCCGGCGGGCAGTTCGGACAGGAATTCATGCGCTTCGGCCGCACGCGTGGCGGTTTCGATGTCAGCATCGCTCGCCTCGAGACGACCGTAGCGGATGTTGTCGCGCGCAGTCGTGGCGAAGATCGTCGGTGCCTGCGGCACCAGCGCGATCGTCTCGCGCAGCGCGATGGGATCGAGCGTGCGGATGTCGGTGTCGTCGATGCGGATGGTGCCGGACTGCGGATCGTGGAAGCGCAACAGCATGCCGAACACGGTGCTCTTGCCGGCGCCCGAGGGGCCGACCAGGGCGATGGTTTCGCCAGGCGCGACTTGCAACGAAAAATGTTCGAGCGCCGCCGTATCGGGACGCGATACGTAGCGGAAGGTGACGTCATCGAAGCGGATCTCGCCGCGCAGCACTGCCGGCAGCGCGTCGGCTATTGCCGGGGCGACGATCGTCGCGCGCTCGTCGAGCAGCTCGCCGATGCGGCTCATGCCGCCGGCGGCTTTCTGCAGTTCGTTCCAGGTTTCCGCGATCGCGCCGACCGAGCCGCCGCCGAGCATCGCGTACATCACGAACTGGCCCAGCGTGCCGGCGCTCAGAGTGCCGCGGATCACGTCGTGCGCGCCCGACCAGAGCACCAGGATGATCGCGCCGAAGACCGTCGAAATTGAGATCGCAGTGATTATCGACTGCATGCCGATGCGCCGCTGCGCGGCGGCGACCGAATTGGTGACAGCGGCGGCGAAACGTCCACGCTCGTAGGTTTCGCGCGCGTGCGACTGCACGGTGCGGACCGCACCGAGGGTTTCGCTGGCCATCGTGTTGGCGTCGGCGACGCGGTCTTGGCTCTGTCGCGAGATCTTTTCCAGCCGCCATCCGCCAAGCACCAGCGGCAACACGAACAGCGGGATGCCGATCAGCGTGTACGCGGCCAGTCGCGGGCTGGTGACCACCAGCATCATCACGCTGCCGAGCACTATCAGGCCGCTGCGCAATGCGACCGACATGGTCGAACCGATCACGCTGCGCAGCAGTTCGGTGTCCGCCGACAGCCGCGAGACCAGTTCGCCACTGCGCGTGCGCTCGAAGAAATCCTGGTCGAGGCCGATCAGGTGCGAATACAGGGCGTTGCGCAGGTCGGCGACCACGCGCTCGCCGAGCAGCGACACGGTGTAGAAGCGCGCGGCGGTCGCGATCGCGAGCACGATCGTGACCACAAACAGCAGCGCGAACGTCGCATCGATGTTGCTGTCGTTGTTGAACCCCTGATCGATCGTCTGCCGCACCGCCAACGGCAGGCTCAAGGTCGCTGCCGACGACGCGGTGAGCGCAAGCAGCCATGCGAAGAACAGCATTTTGTGGCGCAGCACGAACGGCCACAGCGCACGCAGCGTGTTGACGCGGGCTTTGTTATTTGGTAGGTCCGGTGTGACGGTAGTGTCCGACATGGGCGTCCTGCGTGGGATCGGCAAACTTTCGTGACGTAGTGACGGCGGGGATCGCCGGTTCAGCGAGGTGTGGGCTGCTAGTTATCCATGCAGATCACAGCTGGCATCGCGCAGCGGCGATTTTAACGGTAACAGCAACAGCAGCCGTGCCGGCGAAGATTTCGAGAGTTCGATCACGCTCATCGCCTCGACCGCCTATTGACGTCTGCTGCGGTGACCGGTACCGGAGCGCGGTGGGTGAAGCGGCTGTGCCTGGTCGCGATCGTATCGATGGCCGCCGAGGTCAACGTGTCCGGCACGGCCGGCATTATTTGAGCAACGGGCGCAGATCGTCGGGGATCGCGGCGTCCGGGTAGCGGCGCGCGTACTCGCGCAGGCTGTCGCGCGCAGCGGCGTCGCGGCCGTCGGCGAGCAGTTGGCGGGTGCGCGACAGCCATGCCTCACGCACCTGTGGCAAATCGAATGACGCCGGCGGCTGGTCGTCGAGCGGCTGATCGGAAAAACCGTCGATGGGCGACCCGCTGACGCCGCTGCGGTCGAGCGATCCGGCCTCGGTGCTGGACGCTTTGCGTTCGGTGGCGATGGCCGGGTTGGTCTCGGCTGCGGCTGCGGCTGCGGCCGATGTGTGTGGCTCATCAATAGCCCTGCCTGCGGCGACAGTTTGCGTTGCGGACGGCGGTGGCGAGAACACCTGCGGCATGGATGCCGGTGGCATCGGTGCAGGCGTGTCGACGATCGGCAACGGCGCGTCGAGCACGATCGGCGGTGCTTCCGGCGGCGGCACAGTCACCTGCGCGGGCTTGTGCTGCATCGCCTCGGACACCGCTGTGTCTGCGCCCGTTGCAACGGACGTGGGTTCGACGGGCGGGTCTTCGCTCGGTGCCGCCGTGTCCGGCATCGGCGAGCGTGGCGGCGGTGAGGAGGCGATGGCCGACCGGTCGGTGGCTGCGACCGCATCGACCTGCGCCTGCAGCCCACCGCTCCGCGCCGCCGCGGATACTCCCGGCCGCGACGCCTCCGACACGTCGCTCTGCAACTGATCCACCGGCCGCAGCTGCCACGCTAGGCCGGACGCCAGCATCAGTGTCGCGGCGATGCTGGTCATCACCGGCCAGCAGCGACGGCGTGCCGGTGATCGCGAGAGCGGCGCGTCCGGCGTCAAAGCGTCGGCATGCACAGCAGCGTCGCGATGCTTGGCGTCGAATGGCGGAGGGTCGGGAGGGCTGGTCATGGGTTCAAGGTCCGGCGCAGCCTGTCCATCGCGTAGCGCAGCTGCGATTTGACGGTTTCGCGGCCAACGCCGGTGACCGCGCCGATCTCCTCCAGCGTCAGCGCCTGCTCAAGCCGCAGCTCGATCACCTCGCGCTGGTCCTCGGGCAGCGCGTCGAGTGCCAGCTGCACGCGGGCGGCGGTCGAATTCCGGGGCAGCGCACGTCAAATCCATTCGCACCGCCGCGCGCACTTGCCTGTGGCGCTGTCGGATGCCGCCTGTGTTGGTGGTCGCGGCTGCAGCAAAAGCACGCTCTCTCCTGGCTTCCGCTTGCGCTGCTCGCAGCCCCTCGGACTTCAGAAGCGGAAATCCAGTTTGGCGTAGTAGTAGCCGCCATTGGTGCCGAAGGGCAGGGTTTCCCAGCCGTAGGTGAAGCCGAGTTGCGGGAACGGCGCGCCGCGTACCGGATCCCACCTGTCGGGATAGTTGTCGAAGATGTTGTTGGCGCCGACAGTCAGCCGCAGCTTGTCGTTGAAGCGGTAGCCGACGCTGGCGTCGAACAGCCATTCGCCACTCCAGGTCTGCTTGATGCCGGGCGTGAAGCCCTCGCCGGACACGGCGCCGAAATAGTTCGCGCGTGCCAGCCAACTCCATGCACCGGTGGTGTAGATGCCCTGCAGCACGTGGTGGGACCCGGGTTGGCCTTCCTCGACCAGGGTGACCTGAGTGTCGTCGAACAGGCTGTCGGGCGGCAGGATCGTCGACGGCGAGTTGCGATTGGTCACCTCGGTCTCGTTCCAGTGCAGCAGCGCGGTCAGGTCCAGGCGCGAGCCCGACGCGAATGCGATGCCGTGTTCGGCGACGATGTCGATGCCCCGGGTGGTGGTGTCGATGGCGTTGGTGAAGAACAGCACCTGACCGACGCCGAGCGGATCGAGGATGGCCCGGATCGGGCAGTTGGCGTTGCCCGGCGCGCAGGCGTTGCCGTCGCTGCCGATGCCCTCGGGCACGATGTTGCTGGAGAAGATGATGCGGTCGTCGATGTCGATGCGGAACACGTCGACGGTGAAGGTGGTGTTTTCGCTGGGTTTGTAGACGATGCCGAGCGTGCCGCTGATCGACTCCTCCTCCTTCAGCGGTTCGATGCCGAAGGCGCGGGTGGTGGCGCTGTCCTGGCGCGCGATGAGCGTCTCGACCAGCGTGCCGTCAGGGCTGAGATTGGTCGTACTCTGGTTGTAGAACAGCTGCTGCACGCCGGGCGCGCGGAAACCGGTGGCCAGTGTGCCGCGGATTGCGAACGTCTCGCTCGCATCGAAGCGCGCGGAGAGTTTGCCGGTAGTGGTCGTGCCAAAATCGGAATAGTCCTCGTAACGCACCGCCGCGCCGAGCAAGAAGCGCTCGGTTAGTTGCGACTCGGCGTCCAGATAGACAGCGATGTTGTGGCGACCGTCGTCGACCGCCTCGTCCGGCGAGAATCCCGGGAACCCCTGGGTGCCGGGCAGGACGACTGCACCGGTCTGGCCGAAGATCGGGATCGCGCGGTTGTCGGTGCGGCCATAGGTGTAAGACACAGGGTCACCGGGCCTGATCGCGTAATTGTCCTGACGCCATTCGAAACCGGTGGCCAGGTACAGCGGCTCATTGCCGACGCCCCAGTCGATCGGGCCGCGGAAATCGAGATTGACCGTGGTCTGGTCGTACTCGAGCACTCCGGTATCGGCCGTGGTCGGCGACTGGTTGAATCGTTCACCGAGCGGATCGGTCGGATCCAGCGGCTCGTACCACCAGCTCACGTTGACCGAATTGCGTTCGTGGAAGTCGAAGCGGTTGCGGCCGTGGTTGACCGAGACATCCCATTCCCAGTCCGCGCCCAGCGGAGCGCTGTAGCCGACTGCGAGGGCGGTGTCTTCCACCGTGGTGATGAGGTTAGGCAAGAACCCATCCGGATACAGCGCCGGCACCGTCCGGTTGTCGTCGGCGGCGCGGAAGAAGCCTGAAGAGTCGCCCTCGCGACGGGAGACGCCGCCGAACCAGTACAGGTCGCCTGCGCCGAGCGGTAGACCGCCGTTGAGCCAGAAATAGGCATCGGTGGCGTCGGCGTCGCCGAGACGAAAAGTCCTGCGAGGGTTTGTAATCAAGCGATTGATCCCGGCGCGATTGGTCTCGCCGCGGTCGCGATACTCCAGGGTAAGGTTGAGGAACCCCTCGTCGCCCAATGCAAAGCCGGTATTGAATCCGCCGTGCAGCACTTCGCCATCGCCAGCGTAGGTCTGGCCGATCTCGAACGAGCCGGAGGAATCCGTGCTGCGCTTGAGCACGATGTTGATGACGCCGGAGATCGCGTCGGATCCGTATTGCGCGGCGGCACCGTCGCGCAACACTTCGATGCGTTCGATCGCCGAGATCGGGATCGCGTTGATGTCGGTGCCGGCCGAACCGCGGCCGATGCTCTGCTGCACGTTCACCAGCGCCTGTTGATGGCGGCGCTTGCCGTTGACCAGCACCAACACCTGATCCGGTCCGAGCGCGCGCAGCGTCGCCGGACGCAGGATGTCGCTGCCGTCGCTGACAAAGGTGCGCGAGAAGTTGAAGCTCGGTTCGAGCATCTGCAGGATCTGCCCGACTTCCTGCACGCCGGCGCGCTCGAGCTGCTCGCGGTTGATCACGTCGACCGGCGCGATCGCTTCGGCGGCGGTGCGGTTGCGGGCGCGCGAACCCACCACCTCGACAGTGTCGAGTTCGGTGGCCTTGGCTTGCGGCTGCGATGCCGGTGCGTCTTGCGCATGCGCGTGCGTGGGCAGCGCGGACAGCAGCGCCATCGCGCCGCTGCACAGCAACGCGCGCGCGATCGGAGTGAGGGTGGTTTGGGTCATCTTCGGTTCTCTGTGGCGGCAGGCGACGATCTGGGCCGCGCGCGCGATCCGGTTAGTTGGCAATGATGATCGGATTCCCCCGGGGCCGACTTGTAGCATCGCCAGCGCCTGCCTGTGAAGGCGAGATAACAGGCTCGATGACCAGAGTATGGCGTGCGTCACACTTTGGCGATTAACGACGCATCGGCCGCGGCGATGTTCACCCCCGAGCGATGCTGATGCAGGAACGGCCGTCGCCGCTGCGGCGGCTATGCGCGGCGTTTGGTGGCGGATGCGACCCGCACCCGCAGCGTGCCGTCCGACAGCTGCGCATCGAGCCTATCGCCTGTGGCGGCATCGCCGACGCTGCGCACCACACGGCCATCGTCGTGCTGCAAGATCGTGTAACCGCGCGCGACGGTGGCCAGCGGGCTTACTGCCTCCAGCGAGCGTGCGAGCCCGCGCAGGCGCAGCGCATCGCGCTGCAGTTGGCGCGCGATCGCGGCCTGCGGGCGCGGGCCGAGTGCGGCCAGGCGCTCGCGCAGATGGGCCAGCCGGCGTTGCGGGTGCATCGCGCGCAGCACCGCCTCGGCGTGGCGCAGACGCGCGGCGCGGCGTTTGGACTGCGCGCGAAATGCCGAAGCCAACCGCTGCAGTGCCTGCTGCTGACGCAGCCGCAAGGCGTCGAGCCGCGCTTGCGGGCGCAGTGCATTCAGCCGCAACGCGGCGCGGTCGGCGCGCTGCATCGCGCTGCGCAGCCGATGCAGGTGCAGCGATTGCAAGCGCTGCCGCAATGCACGCACGCGCGCAGCGATGTCGCGTGCATCGGGTGCCAGCAGTTCAGCGGCGACCGAGGGTGTCGGCGCGCGCAGGTCGGCGGCAAAATCGGCGAGCGTGAAGTCGGTTTCGTGGCCGATCGCCGACACCACCGGTACCGGTGACGCGACGATCGCGCGCGCGAGGGCTTCGTCGTTGAACGCCCACAAATCCTCCAGCGAGCCGCCGCCGCGCGTCAGCAGCACCGCATCGTAACGGCCGCTGCCGCCGGCGCGGCGCAGCATCGCGGTGATCAGGGCGGCCGCGGTACCGCCCTGCACCGGCACCGGCAGGATGTCGACGTCCATCATCGGAAAGCGCCGCGCCAGCACGCTGAGTACGTCGCGCACCGCCGCGCCGCTGGGCGAGGTGATCAGCGCAAGCCGGTGCACGTAGGCGGGCAGGACGCGCTTGCGGTCGCTGGCGAACAGGCCTTCGGCCTGCAGCTTTGCTTTCAGCTGATCGAACGCGCGGCGTAGCGCGCCTTCGCCGGCCTCCTCCAGCGAGTCGAGGATCAGCTGGTAGTCGCCGCGCGCCTCGTACAGTGTCAGCCGGCCGCGCGCGAGCACGCGCAGGCCGTCGCGCGGCTGGAAATTCAGCCACTGGCTCTTGGGCTTGAACAGCGCGCAGCGCACCTGCGCGCGCGCGTCCTTGAGGGTGAAATACAGATGCCCCGACGCCGGCTTCGACAGGTTGCCGAGCTCGCCTTCGACCAGCACCAGCGGGAACGCATCCTCAAGCAGGCTGCGCGCCAGCGCGTTGAGCTGGGTGGGGGTGAGGACGTTGTCGGAATCCATGGCGTCAGGGTAAGCCAAACGTTCCCACAGAGCAGCGCGCATCGGCCATCGCCGAGCGTGATGCCGCCTCTGCGCAGCTTACCCGGACGTCAGCGGAGCAGACACTCCGGCGTTGCCACTTTTGTAGGTCACGCTGACGATCGCGAAGCGTAGCCTGCCGCTGGGCAGTGCGGCTTCAAATTCGTCATCCGTGCGCTTTTTCAGCATCGCGCGCGCCAGCGGCGAGTCGATGCTGATCCAACCCAGTTTGGCGTCGGTCTCGTCGGGGCCGACGATGCGATGGCGCGACAGTTCGCCGCTGACGATAGCCTCGACCTCGACCACGGCGCCGAAATACACCGCGTCGCGATCGCTCGGCGGCGTGTCGACCACGCGCAGTTCCGGCAGTCGCTTGGACAGATAGCGCACGCGGCGGTCGATCTCGCCAAGCTGCTTTTTGCGGTAAGTGTATTCGGCGTTCTCGGAGCGATCGCCCTCGGCCGCGGCCGCCGCGAGCGCCTTGACCACCTCCGGCCGCCGCACGCGCCACAGCGCGTCGAGCTCGGCCTTCAGCCGCGCATGGCCGCTGGGCGTGATCAGCGCAGTGCTTTTCTCCGCAGGCGCACGCCAGCGGCCCATTATGTTGTGACGCCTACGCGCACGCGGTCGATCGGCATCGGCAACGGCCTGCTCGACACCGATGTTTGAGACGCATCGCTGCCACGGCACAGCGTGTCGCCGCGCGGCCGGATCGCCAGACTCAACGCTTGCCGCCGAACAACCCGCCGAGCACGCCGCGCAGGATCTGCCGGCCGGCCTGACTGCCGGCGGTGCGCGCGGCCTGCTTGGCTAGGGTTTCGAGCATGCCCTGGCGACGCGTGGTACCGAACAGTGCGTCCTTCATCGCCTGGCCGACGCCGCTGCCGTCGCTCGCGGCGGGTGCCGGCACCGGCGCGGATGCCGCTGGCTTGCGGGTCGAGGTCGTCGCGGACGCGTCGTTCGCGGGAGCTGGGGCGGCTTCGAGTTCGCCGCGCCGCGCGAGCAGCATTTCCGATGCCGATTGGCGATTGACCGCGCTGTCGTACTTGCCGCCGACCGGGCTGCCGGCGCGCACCTGGGCGCGTTCGGCGTCGGTGATCGATCCCATTCGGCATCCGGGCGGCGCGATCAGCGTCTTCTCGACCGGCATCGGCACGCCGCCGCTGCCCTGGGCGGTGTCCTGCAAGGTCGACACCAGCGCCTCGCCGGTGCCGAGCTGCGAGATCGTCTTCGCCACGTCGAGGTCCGGGTTGGACACGAAGGTTTCCGCCGCGGTCTTCACCGCTTTCTGATCGCGCGGGGTGAACGCGCGCAACGCGTGCTGCACGCGGTTGCCGAGTTGGCCGAGAATGTTGTCGGGCACGTCGTCGGGAAACTGCGAGCAGAAATACACGCCGACACCCTTGGAGCGGATCAGCCGTACCACTTGCTCGATGCGCTGCTGCAACGCCGCCGGCACGTCGTCGAACAGCAAATGCGCCTCGTCGAACACGAACACCAGCTTCGGCTTGTCGAGATCGCCCACTTCCGGCAGCTGCTCGAACAATTCCGACAGCAGCCACAGCAGGAAGCTCGAATACAGCCGCGGCTTCAGCACCAGCTGGTCGGCGGCGAGGATGCCGATCACGCCACGACCGTCGGGCGTGGTGCGCATCAGGTCGGTCAGTTCCAGCGCCGGCTCGCCGAAGAACTTGTCGCCGCCGGCTTGCTCGATCTGCAACAGCGCGCGCTGGATCGCGCCGACCGACGGCGTGCTGATCAGCCCGTACTTGGCCGAGATGTCCTTGCGCTGCTCGCTGGCGAAGGCCAGCAGCGCGCGCAGGTCGTCGAGGTCGATCAGCAGCAGGCCGTTGTCGTCGGCGAGCTTGAACACGATCTCCAGCACGCCGGCCTGGGTGTCGTTCAATTCCAGCATGCGGCCGAGCAGGGTCGGGCCGATCTCGCTGATCGTGCAGCGCAGCGGATGGCCGAGCTTGCCGGACAGGTCCCAGAACAGCACCGGGCTGGCGCCGTTGCGGTAGTCGGCAATGCCTATTTCGGTGACACGCTGCTGCAGCCGATCGCTGGGCACCCCGGCCATCGCGAGCCCGGCGACGTCGCCCTTGACGTCGGCCATGAACACCGGCACGCCGATCCGCGAAAATCCTTCGGCGAGCGTCATCAGCGTCACCGTCTTGCCGGTGCCAGTGGCGCCGGCCACGAGGCCATGGCGGTTGCCGAACTTCGGCAGCAGCCGCACGTGGCCGCCGGTGTCGGGCAAGGAGGTGGGCGTGGTGACGGCTTTGCCAACGAGGATCGGGTCCATGTGAATCGGGTCCATGTGTTGATTCGCTGATGTCAGCGACGACGAATGTGAACCGCCGCCGCCTCGCTCGTCGTCGCGCACTGCAGAGATGAACCTCGAGTGCTTTGTTGCGCGTGTCCAGACGCTGACGTCGATTCTAGGACGCTTTCGGGTTGTCGCGCTTGCCGCCACAACGCTACCCTGCGGCTCCTGTGTCGCCTCCGGATTGTCGATGCCCGTCCCTGTCGTGAGTTCCGCCCGCTGGGCACCGCTCGCCGTCGCTGTTGCGATGATCGTGATGTCACCTGTCGCGGCTGCCATCTCGAAGAAAGACCAGGCCGGCGTCGACGCCATCAACCAGCGCATGGCCACCGCCGAGCAGCGCTACCGTGCGGCACTCGTGGCCACCGGCAACAACTCACCGACCGGCGTGGCCGAAAGCAATGCCGCGCTCGAGGACATGGAGGATGCGGTCGAGGCGTGCATCAAACAGAAAGGCTGCCAGGTCGGCGCGCAGATTGCTGCTTACAAGCGTCTGCTGAAGGTCAATGTCGATGCCGAGGTCGAAACCGCCGACGCCGACGGCCGCGACGATCCGCTCGACCCCGATCCCGACCATGCCGGCGAACGCGACGCCGCCGATGCGGTGCCCGAAGCCGCCAGGGCCGCCAGCCTGCTTGACGATCACCGCCACCGCTTCGACCGGATGGTGCAGTACAACCCCGCCGTGCAGGCCGGCATCCGCCGTTGGTTGACCGATCTGCGGCCGTCGCTGATCCAGAGCCACGAAAACTACGCATACCTGCGCCAGCTGATGTATCCGGCCTACGAGCGCTCCGGCCTGCCGGAAGCGTTGCTGTTTGGGATCATGGCCAAGGAATCCAACGGCAAGGCCCACGTCACTTCGCGCGCCGGCGCGGCCGGGCCGATGCAATTCATGTACGCGACCGGCAAGCGTTTCGGCCTCGGCGACGACGGCACTGGCTTCGACACCCGTTACGATCCGCGCGCCGCCGCGCAGGCCAGTGCGTCCTATCTCAACGAGCGCCTGCGCGAGCTCAACAACAGCATCGAGATGGCGCTGGCCGCGTACAACGGCGGCGAGGGCCGCGCGCTGCGCGTGTACCAAAACAGCGGCGGACGCGGCTTTTGGGACGCCGACGTGTACAACCGGTTTCCCGCCGAAACCCGCGATTACGTGCCGATGGTGATCGCCGCGGCGTGGCTGTATCTGCATCCGAAGAAATACGGCCTGAGCTTTCCCAAGGTCGACAACACGCCAGCGCAGCTGCGGCTGGACAAGCCGAGCTCGATTTACGAACTCACCATCTGTCTGGGCAATGGCGACACCCACGACGGTTTCATGCGCGTGCTGCGCAACCTCAACCCGCGCTACAAGCCCGACACTTGGCTGCCGGCCGGCGGCACCCTGGCCGCGACCACGCAGATCGTCGGCCTGTACAGCCGCTACTGCCTCAACGGCCCGCGTGCGCTGCTCGCCCAACAGCTGGTGATGAGCGACCCGGCCTCGGCGGTCGTGCGCGCAGGGCCGGTGACGCAGGTCCTGGCGACGGCACCGAGCGACGGATCGCCGCCAGCTGCCGTGCCGACTCCGACCGTCACGCCGCGCCAGCATCGCGTATCGAGAGGCGACACCCTGGTGTCGATCGCGCAGAAATACGCCTGCGATACCAAATCGCTCGCTAAGGCCAATGCGATCAAGGCCCCGCGCTATGCGATCCAGCCGGGGCAGCAGCTGCGGCTGCAGGGGTGTCGGGGGTAGAGCGGGCTAAAAACGCTGGACGGAGGTCCACCAGATTGCTTCGCCCGTAGGAGCGCCCCATGGGCGCGATGCGTTTCGGTCATGTCGCCAAGAGCGTCATCACAAGAGCGTCATCAAGAGCATCGCGCCCATGGGGCGCTCCTACGAGGTTCGGGTTGCCAGCCGTTGACCGAGCCTCACCGCCGACTCCGCGACCAGGGCCGGGTCGAGCGCGGCCACGCCCGGCGGCAGCAGCACGATCGCCGTCGAGCCGTAGTTGAAACGGGCCATTTCTTCGAAGCGGTCGAGGCTGACGTCGTCGCGGCGGTAGTCCTTGGTCGTGATGCGATCGCCGTAGGCGGGGATCTCCTCGCCGCTCCATACGGTCTCGACCCCCGACACCAGCAGCGCGCCGACCATGACCACGGCCATCGGGCCGAAGTCGGTGTCGAAGTGGCAGACCAACCGCTCGTTGCGCGCAAACAAGCGCGGCACGCTGGCGACCGCGCCGGGGCCGACGCTGAACAAGCGGCCGGGCACGTGCACGGTCTCGCGCAGGGTGCCGGCCCACGGCATGTGCACGCGGTGGTAGTCCTTCGGCGACAGGTACACGGTCGCGAACACGCCGTTGGCATACGGCGCAGCGGCGACGGCGCTGCCGAGCAGTTCGGCGGCGCTGAACGATTGGCCCTTGGCCTGCAAGATGCGTCCAGCGGTGATCGCGCCGCACTGGCTGATGCGGCCGTCGGCGGGCATCAGCAATGCGTGCGGGTCGGGGTCGGGCGGGCGAGCGCCGTGCTTCAGCGCACGGGTAAAGAAGGCGTTGAAGGTCGCGTAGGACGCCGGATCGGCGCGCGCGGCCTCCGACAGGTCGACGCCGAAGCGGCGGGTTACCGTCTCGATCAGCCAGGATTTGATCGCCGGTTTGTCGGAGTACGCCAGCCGCCGCGCCAGGGACGACAGCAGCCGGTGCGGCAGCGCATAGCTCAGCGTCGTCAGCAGACTCACTTGGCGGCGGCGGCCGCCACCGGCCCGGCAGCGGTGAGGGCGATCAGGTCGGCGGCGATCGCGGCTGGCATCAGCGGTGGTTGGATCACACCGGCCATGCGACCCTGCGGATCGAGCACCGCGATCGCCGCGGAGTGGTCGATGGTGTAGCTGTCGGGCGGCGCACCGGCGGCGGCCGGCACCTTGGCGAACACCAGCGACAGCGATCGTACGAAGTTTTCCAGCGCCGGCAGGTCGGCGGTGGCGGCGATCGTGTCGCGGTGGAAGGCGTGGGCGTATTCGCCGATGCGCTCAGGCGTGTCGCGCTCGGGATCGACCGACACAAACAGTACCCGCGGTCGCGTGGTCTCCGGCAGCGCCGCCCACGGTTTCTGCGCCTGCGCCAGTTCGGCGAGCGTGGTCGGGCAGACGTCGGGGCAGTAGCTAAACCCGAGAAACACCAGCGTCCAGTGCCCGTGCAGCTCGCCCGGCGCCAAGACGGTGCCGTCGGACTGCTGCAGGCTGAACTCCGGCAGGACGCGCGGCTGTGGGAAGCGTTTTATCGTCTGCAGCGGCGGCCCGGCGGCCTCCGGCGTGCCGTGGAAGGTTTGCGAGGCAAGCAGGCCGAGACCGGCGGCGAGCGCGGCAATCAAGATGATCAGCGTGGTGCGGTTGAACATGGCGGCGTGGCGTCCGGGTGCGCGTGGCCGGACGATGATACGCGGGTCACCGTTTATACTTGGCGGCCACGCGGCGCCTGCCGCGCCTGTGCGCGGCCATGAGCGACGAACTGCATACGATCATCGACCTGATCCGCTACGGTGCCAGCCGCTTCAATGCCGCCGGGCTGAGCTTCGGCCACAGCGTCGACAACGCGCTCGACGAGGCCACCCAGTTGGTGCTGCACACACTGCACCTGCCGCACGACCTCGGCCCGGCTTACGGCGCGGCGCGGGTGACCGCCGATGAGAAGGCCGAGGTGCTGGCGCTGTTCGCGCGCCGCATCGACGAGCGCGTGCCGGCGTCGTACTTGACCGGCGAGACCTGGTTCGCCGGCCTGAGCTTCAAGAGCGATGCGCGCGCACTGGTACCGCGCTCGCCGATCGCCGAACTGATCGAGAGCGGCTTCGAGCCGTGGCTCGGCGGGCGCGAGGTGCGCCATGCGCTCGACCTGTGCACCGGTTCGGGCTGTATCGCGATCGCGATGGCGCACTACAACCCGGACTGGCAGGTCGATGCCGTCGATCTCAGCGACGACGCGCTCGCGCTCGCCGCCGACAACCAGACGCGCCTGCACGCCGGCAATCTGCGCCTGCTCAAGTCCGACCTGTTCGGCGCGCTCAGCGGGCGGCACTACGAGTTGATCGTCAGCAATCCGCCGTATGTCACCAATGCCGAAACCGACGCGCTGCCGAAGGAGTATTCGTACGAGCCCGAGATCGGCCTGCGCGGCGGTGACGACGGCCTCGACGTGGCGCTGAAGATCCTGCGCGATGCGCCATTGCACCTCAGCGAGGATGGCCTGCTGATCTGCGAGGTCGGCGAATCCGAACGCGCGCTGGTCGCGCTGCTGCCGGATGTCGAGTTCGCATGGATCGAGTTCAAGGTTGGCCAGATGGGCATCTTCGCGATCGAATGCGCCGAATTGATCGTCCACCATCCGCGCATCCGCGAGCTGGCGGATGCGCGATGAGTATCGACCTGCTATCGCGCTTGACGTCGCGGCTGGGCAGGTTCGGTCTTGCATCCGATCAGGCCATGGCTTCGCTCACTGCGTCGCCGTCGATCGCACGCGCGGAGCCAGAAATGGACCGCAAGGGATGTGGAAATGGCCGAATGCGTGGCGCCAGCGTGATGTCGTGACGAGACCGCAAGCACTGATCGAGAGGAATGCCCGCGTTTGAACACCTTCGGCCACCTGTTTCGCGTCACCACGTTCGGCGAATCGCACGGGCCGGCGATCGGCTGCGTGATCGACGGCTGTCCGCCCGGGCTTGTGATCGCCGAAGACGATTTTGCGCACGATCTGTCGCGACGCGCGACCGGGCGCACCAGGCACACCTCGGCGCGGCGCGAAAGTGATGCGGTGGAGATCCTGTCGGGCGTGTATGCAGGCCGCACCACCGGCACGCCGATCGCACTGCTGGTGCGCAACACCGACGCGCGCAGCAAGGACTACGACAAGATCGTCGAACAGTTCCGCCCCGGTCATGCCGATTACACCTACTGGCAGAAGTACGGCATCCGCGACCCGCGCGGCGGCGGGCGCTCGTCGGCGCGCGAGACCACGATGCGGGTCGCGGCGGCGGTGATCGCCAAGAAATGGCTGGCCGAGCGTCACGGCGTGCGCGTGCGCGGCCATCTGTCGCAGCTCGGCGACGTGCTGCCGCATTCGCACGACTGGTCGGTGGTCGAGGACAATCCGTTTTTCTGGGGCGATGCGGCGCAGGTCGCGGAGCTTGAGGCGTTCATGGATGCGCTGCGCAAGTCCGGCGATTCGGTCGGTGCGCGGGTGACCGTGGTCGCCGATGGCGTGCCGCCGGGCTGGGGCGAGCCGGTCTACGGCAAGCTCGACGGCGAACTTGCCGCAGCGATGATGTCGATCAATGCGGTCAAGGGCGTCGAGATCGGTGCCGGCTTTGCGAGCATCGCGCAGCCGGGCAGTGTGCATCGCGATGTGATGACGCTCGGCGGGTTTCAGTCCAATCATGCCGGCGGCGTGCTCGGCGGCATCAGCACCGGGCAGCCGGTGGTGGTGTCGGTGGCGTTCAAGCCGACGTCGAGCCTGCGCCTGCCAGTGCAGGGCATTGATCAACGCGGTGACAGCGTGGAGATCGTCACCACCGGCCGTCACGATCCCTGCGTCGGCATCCGCGCCACGCCGATCTGCGAGGCGATGCTGGCGCTGGTGCTGATCGACCAGGCGCTGCGGCATCGCGCGCAGTGCGGGGATGTCGGTGAGAGCCTGTTTAAAATCTTCTGAGTAACAGCGCCAAAAAGGCGAGGTGGATGAATTGTAGGCTGGTGTTGAGCTTACGCTCGCAGTTCTTCCATAAGCGCCGGCATTTCTCCAGCCAGCCAAAGG
>JBOHYD010000448.1:0-2326 GCA_050737635.1 Luteimonas sp.
GCCCGATGACATGTACATCGCCGCGCTGCACGACGATACGCCCGGCTTCGAGCGCGATTTCGTCAGCCGCACGTTGGCGTTCTACAACAACGAGCTGTACCTCAGAGGCAGCGACGGCACGCTGACCAAGGTCGACGTGCCCAACTCGGTCAACAAGTCGGTGCACGAGGCTTGGCTGGTGCTTGAGCTGCGCGAGCCGTGGACGGTCGGCGGCACGAGCTACAAAGCCGGCTCGCTGCTGGCGACCGACTTCGACGGGTTTATGCAGGGCGCGCGCACGTTCGACGTGCTGTTCGAGCCGACCGACACCACCTCGCTGGTCAGCGCAACCTGGACCAAACACCATGTCGTGCTCAATGTGCTCGACAACGTCAAGAACACCCTCTCGGTACTGACGCCGGGCGCGGACGGCTGGAAACACAGCGCCTTCGTCGGCGCGCCGAACTTCGGCACGCTCGTCGTGTCGGCGGTCGATGCCGACAGCAGCGATGCGGTGTGGCTGACCGCCACCGATTATCTGACGCCGACCACGCTGTCGTACGCCGAGGTTGCTGGTAACGGCGAGGGTAAGGCGCCGGAGGTGCTGAAGACGATGCCGAGGTTCTTCGACGCATCGAAGAACGTGATCGAACAGCACTTCGCCACCTCCAAGGACGGCACCCGCGTGCCGTATTTCATCGTCCATCCGAAGGCCATGCCGCTCGACGGCAGCAACAAGACCCTGCTCTACGGCTACGGCGGCTTCGAGATTTCGCTGACGCCCGGCTACTCCGGCAGCATCGGCAAGGGCTGGCTGGAGCGCGGCGGCGTGTACGTGGTCGCCAACATCCGCGGCGGCGGCGAATACGGCCCGCGCTGGCACCAAGCCGCGCTGAAGGCCAATCGCCACAAGGCCTACGAGGACTTCGCCGCGGTCGCTCAGGATCTGGTCACGCGCAAGATCACCACCCCCAAACGCCTCGGCATCCAGGGCGGCAGCAATGGCGGCCTGCTGATGGGCAACATGCTCACCCAGTATCCGCAACTGTTCGGCGCGGTCGTCGCGCAAGTGCCGCTGCTCGACATGAAGCGCTACAGCCAGCTGCTCGCCGGTGCGTCATGGATGGCCGAGTACGGCGATCCCGACAGCGCCGACTGGCAGTTCATCCAGACCTTCTCGCCGTACCACCTGTTCGACCCGGCCAAGACTTATCCGCCGACGATCTTCATGACATCCACCAAGGACGACCGCGTCCACCCCGGCCACGCGCGCAAGATGATGGCCAGGATGCAGGCCGCCGGAAAAAACGTGCGCTACTACGAAAACATCGAAGGCGGCCACGGCGGCGCCGCCAACAACGCGCAGTCCGCACGCATGAACGCGCTGGCGTATTCGTTTTTGTGGAAAGAGTTGAGCGGGCAATGACGCCGGCATCGCCGACCAAGCACCCCCCGATACGCAAACGCAGCAGGACGCGAACCGCCGTCCACAGTGCGGTTGTGCTGGGCGTGCTGGTGGTCGCGCTGGAGATTCGCGACATCGCCAAGGCCGTCGGCATCGACATCCCCGGCCTGCCGGTGCCGCGCGGCGGTTCGGTGATGGACAATCTGCTCAGCGTTGCGCTCGCGGTAGTGGCCGTCATCGCGCTCGATCGCGCGCGCCGATTGTCGCTGCGGGCCGCGCTGGGGCTGCGCTGGAACGGCTGGAAAGGCCCGCTGCTGACGCTGCTGGCGACGATCCCATGCTGGATCGGTCTGTCCACCCAGGGCGCGCTGGTCGACACCATCGAGCTCAGCGACATGCTGCTGCTGGCGCTGCTGTTTCCGTTTGCCGAAGAGCTGGTCTTTCGCGGCTTTGGATTCGTGTTCGCCCGTCGTGTCGTGGGCTGGCCAGTGGTCATCGCCGCGCTCGTGCAGGCGATCGTCTTCGGTGCCTTGCATTGGCTCGGAGCCGGCGGCGGCGTGGGCGGCGTCGCGCTGCAGATTTTTGCCATCACCTTCCTGGGCGGCCTGGTGTTTGCCGCGCTGGATGCGCGCGATGGCTACACGGTGTGGAGCGGTCTGGTGTTCCACGTCTCCCTCAACGCCGCCTGGAACGTGTTTTCCGTCTCCGACACCGCCGCCGCCGGCTGGGTCGGCAGTTCGCTGCGCATCGGCAGCGCGGTGCTGGCGCTCGTGCTGCTGTGGATGTTTGTGCCGCGCGGACCAAGGCCTTGCTTGAGCACAACACGGTGCGTCGGCCGAGGTGATCCAACCCCATGACGATGCCGGTACAGTTATCGGTATTTTCAGCCGAGGTACTTATTCTAAATAGCGTTCAAGTTGAGACTAACAATCCAAGGCCATG
>JBOHYD010000449.1:0-1513 GCA_050737635.1 Luteimonas sp.
GGGCAGGGCTGCGCCGGTCTGCGCGCGCTGATCGACGTGTCGCGTCGCGATGCGGCCACGCTGCAGGCGACCGACATCGGCTTCGCGATCGCGCCGCGCATCAATGCCGCCGGCCGGCTCGAAGACATGGCGCTCGGCATCGAGTGCCTGCTCAGCGATGACGCCACCCAGGCGCGCGAACTTGCGCAGGCGCTCGACAGCATCAATACCGAACGCCGCGCGGTGCAGGAGCAGATGGTCGATGACGCCGAGTCGGCGCTGGCGTCGCTGTCCATCGATGTCGATGCGCCGCGCGCCACGCACTGCCTGTTCGATGCCGGCTGGCATCCGGGCGTGATCGGTCTGGTCGCGTCCAAACTCAAAGAACGTCTGCACCGTCCGATCATTGCCTTCGCACCGAGCGAGCCGGGCAGTGCGCTGTTGCGCGGTTCGGCCAGATCGATCCCCGGTTTCCATATTCGCGATGCGCTCGCTTGCGTGGATGCCGCGCAGCCGGGCCTGATCGAGCGCTTCGGCGGCCACGCGATGGCGGCCGGGATGAGCCTGCGGCAGGACAATCTCGACGCGTTCGAGGCGGCGTTCTGCGCCACCGCGACCGCAATGCTCGATGTGGAATTGCTGCACGACGTGCTGGCCAGCGACGGCGAATTGCACGCCGCTGCCTTGGTCATCGCCAACGCTCATGCCTTGCGCGACGGCGGGCCGTGGGGGCAGGGGTTTCCGGAACCGATGTTCGACGGCGAATTCGACGTGCTGGCGTGGCGACCGGTCGGCAGCCGGCACCTGAAACTCGAGCTTGGTCTCGATGGCCTGCGTCTCAACGCGATCCACTTCGGCGGCTGGACCGGAATCCCACCGCCGGCCCGCGCTCGCCTCGCCTACCGGCTCACCGCCGACGCGTACCGCGGCGGCGATGCGATCCAACTGGTGGTCGTGCATCGCGAGGCGGCGGGCTAGCCGTGACGACTCTGTGCGGCCGGTATCGGCGGCAGTTGCCTACCCAGCCTGCTACTATCGGCGGCTATTTTCGCCGTACGGCTTTGTCATGATCGAACTCAATACCGTCCGCCAGCGCATCGCCGACCTCAGCGGTCGGCTGGATGCGTTGAGGGGGTTTCTTTGACTACGACGCCAAACGCGAACGGCTCGAGGAAGTCGAGCGCGAGCTCGGCAATCCCGACGTCTGGAACGATCCCGAACGCGCGCAGACCCTCGGCCGCGAGCGCGCGTCGCTCGACAAGAACGTCAACGGCATCCGCGATTTGACCGAAGGCCTGGTCGGCGCTGCAGAGCTGCTCGACCTGGCCGAATCCGAGCGCGACGCCGACACCGCCGAGGCCGTGGTCGAGGATGTCGAGAAGTACGCAGCGCGCGTCGACAAGCTCGAGTTCCAGCGAATGTTTTCCGGGCAGATGGACGGCAACAACGCCTTCGTCGACATCCAGGCCGGCGCCGGCGGCACCGAGGCGCAGGATTGGGCCGAGATGCTGCTGCGCATGTACCTGCGCTGGGC
>JBOHYD010000450.1:0-1695 GCA_050737635.1 Luteimonas sp.
GTTCGAGATGGAAGGCGTCGAGCTCGAGTTCCGTCCCGACGCGCTCGCCGCGATCGCCAAGAAAGCACTTAAGCGCAAGACCGGCGCGCGCGGGTTGCGCACGATCGTCGAGTCGGTGCTGCTGGACACCATGTACGAGTTGCCGTCGCTTGAGAACGTCAGCAAGGTGGTAGTCGACGAGTCGGTGATCGAGCACAAGACCGATCCCTATCTGATCTACCAGACGCCGCTGGTCGCCCCCAAGATCGCGGCTGCCGAATAGGCGCATCTCGAAGCGCCCGAGCCCGAGGCGTCCAGGCCCCCCAGGCCCCCCAGACCCTCGCCCCCTCAGGCCCTTCGGCAAGAATCCTGCCGTCAAGGTCAAGTTTCATGCGGTCAAAGGGCAATCCGGACCTGGCGATCGCTGTACCGATCGCTTGCATCCCTGCCGCGCAGGCCCCACACATCGATCATGACGGCCATAGTGGCCGTGCCGCTCTTTCCTGGAAGCGACATGACTGACCGCCCCGAACGCGAAACCTTCGAACTGCCGATCTTGCCGTTGCGCGATGTCGTGGTGTTTCCGCACATGGTGATCCCGCTGTTCGTCGGCCGCGACAAGTCGATCCGCGCGCTCGACCTGGCGATGGCATCCGACAAGCGCATCCTGCTGGTCGCGCAGAAGTCCGCCGAGACCGACGACCCCGGCGCTGCCGACCTGTACGAGATCGGCACGCTGGCGCACGTGCTGCAGCTGCTGAAGCTGCCCGACGGCACCATCAAGGTGCTGGTCGAAGGCGTGTCGCGCGTGCAGGTCGACCGGGTGGTCGAGCGCGAAGGCTGCCTGTCGGGTCGCGGCACGCAGGTCGACTCGACGCAGACGCGCGAGACGCGCGAGGTCGAGGCGGTCGCGCGCTCGCTGATGGGCCTGTTCGAGCAGTACGTGAAGACCAACCGCAAATTGCCGCCGGAACTGCTGCAGACGCTGACCGGTATCGACGAGCCCTCACGGCTCGCCGACACCATCGCCGCGCATATCACTGTGCGCGTCGCCGACAAGCAGCGCTTGCTCGAAAGCATGGAAATCGCCGACCGGCTCGAACTGCTGGTCGGCTTCGTCGACGGCGAGATCGACGTCCAGCAGATGGAAAAGCGCATCCGCGGCCGCGTCAAGTCGCAGATGGAGAAGTCGCAGCGCGAGTATTACCTCAACGAACAGATGAAGGCGATCCAGAAGGAACTCGGCGAGATCGACGATGCGCCGAACGACGTTGAGGAGATCGCGCGCAAGATCGCCGAAGCTGGCATGCCCAAGGCGGTGGAAGCGAAGGCCAAGAACGAATTCAACAAGCTCAAGCAGATGTCGCCGATGTCGGCCGAGGCTGCGGTGGTGCGCAACTACCTCGACTGGCTGCTCGGCGTGCCGTGGAAGAAGCGCAGCAAGGTGCGCAAGGAGCTGAAGGTGGCGCAAGACACCCTCGACGCCGATCACTACGGACTCGAGAAGGTCAAGGAGCGCATCCTCGAATACCTCGCGGTGCAGACCCGGGTGAAGCAGATGAAGGGCCCGATCCTGTGCCTCGTCGGTCCGCCGGGTGTCGGCAAGACGTCGCTCGGCAAATCGGTCGCCAAGGCGACCGGCCGGAATTTCGTGCGCATGTCGCTGGGCGGCGTGCGCGACGAAGCCGAAGTGCGCGGCCATCGCCGGACCTATAT
>JBOHYD010000451.1:0-4818 GCA_050737635.1 Luteimonas sp.
GTACTACCTCAACGAACAGATGAAGGCGATCCAGAAGGAGCTGGGCGAGGGCGAGGATGGCAAGGACGAGGCCGCCGAGCTCGAGGAGCGGATCAAGAAGACCAAGCTCTCGAAGGAAGGCCGCGACAAGGCCATGGGCGAGCTCAAGAAGCTCCGGTCGATGAGCCCGATGTCGGCCGAAGCCACGGTCGTGCGCAACTACCTCGATTGGCTGCTGTCGATCCCGTGGAAGAAGCGCACCAAGTTGAAGCACGACATCAAGTTCGCCGAGCAGATCCTGAACGACGACCACTACGGCCTCGACAAGGTCAAGGAGCGCATCCTCGAATACCTCGCGGTGCAGACCCGGGTGAAGCAGATGAAGGGCGCGATCCTGTGCCTGGTCGGCCCGCCCGGCGTCGGCAAGACCTCGCTCGGGCAATCGATCGCCAGGGCCACCAACCGCAAGTTCGTGCGCATGTCGCTCGGCGGCGTGCGCGACGAGGCCGAGATCCGCGGCCACCGCCGCACGTATGTCGGCTCGATGCCCGGCCGCATCGTGCAGAACCTGAGCAAGGCGGGCAGCAAGAATCCACTGTTCCTGCTCGACGAGATCGACAAGATGTCGATGGACTTCCGCGGCGACCCGTCGTCGGCGCTGCTCGAGGTGCTCGATCCCGAGCAGAACAGCACCTTCAACGACCACTATCTCGAAGTCGATCTCGACCTGTCGGAGGTGATGTTCGTCGCCACGTCCAACTCGCTCAACATCCCCAGCCCCTTGCTCGATCGCATGGAGGTCATCCGCATCCCCGGCTACACCGAGGACGAGAAGATCAACATCGCGACGCGCTATCTGCTGCCCAAGCAGCTCAAGGCCAACGGCCTGCGCGCCGACGAACTGAAGATTGCCGAGAGCGCGATCAAGGACATCGTGCGCTACTACACGCGCGAATCCGGCGTGCGCAATCTGGAGCGCGAGATCGCCAAGATCGGCCGCAAGGTGGTCAAGGAGATCGCCTTGAAAGGCCCGGCACTCGCCGGGTCGAAGGCCAAGAAGGCCAGGGCCTTGTCGGTCACGTCCAAGAACCTCGAAAAATACCTCGGCGTGCAGCGCTACGACTTCGGCCGCGCGGAAACTGAAAACGAGATCGGCCTGGTCACCGGGCTGGCGTGGACCGAGGCCGGCGGCGATCTGCTGCAGATCGAATCGACCCTGGTGCCGGGCAAGGGCCAGTTGATCCTCACCGGCCAGCTCGGCGACGTGATGAAGGAATCGGCGTCCGCGGCGCTGTCGGTGGTGCGCGCGCGCACCGAGCGGCTCGGCATCGACCACGACTTTCTGCAGAAACTCGACGTGCACGTGCATGTGCCCGACGGCGCGACGCCGAAGGATGGTCCGAGTGCGGGCGCGGCGATCACCACCGCGCTGGTGTCGACGCTGACCAAGGTGCCGGTGCGGGCCGATGTCGCGATGACCGGCGAAATCACCCTGCGCGGCCGTGTCACCGCGATCGGCGGGCTCAAGGAAAAACTGCTCGCCGCGATGCGCGGCGGCATCCGCACAGTGATCATCCCCGAGGACAACCGCAAGGATCTCGCCGACATTCCCAAGACCGTCACCGACCATATGAAGATCGTGCCGGTGAAATGGATCGATGAAGTGCTCGACCTCGCGCTCGAGCATCCGCTCGCGCCCACGGTCGCTGTGAAAGGCGTCGAAGCCGTGCGCGGAAAGCCCGACAAGCCGTCGCGCAAACCGCCCACTGCGCCGGATGTCAAGCATTGACGGCGACGGCGCAAGCGTCAAAAATGCCTTGAAACCCGCGTGGTTGCTCGGGTTTCGTGTTGCGCGGCACATGTCGCGCTGGTATAACGGCCGCAACCGCGAAGCGGGCATCGTGCCTGCGCATCGGGCCACCTTCGACGGAGAGCCTGCGTTTTGACGCAGCGGGGAATCCGGTCCATTTCATCCAGCGGAAACCTTTCCGCATAGGGAGTTGCATCCAAATGAACAAAAACGATCTGATCGACAAAGTTGCCGAAAGTTGTGGCTCCACAAAGGCCGACGCGGCCAAGGCCGTCGACGGCGTGCTGTCGGCGATCACCAGCGCGCTCAAGAGCGGCCAATCGGTCACCCTGATCGGCTTCGGCACCTTCGACGTGCGCAGCCGCGCCGCGCGCACCGGCCGCAACCCCCGTACTGGCGAGGAGATCCAGATCGCCGCTGCAAAAAATCCCGCATTCAAGGCTGGCAAGGCGCTGAAGGATGCCGTAAACTGATCGGCCCGCAGCAGATGCCTTGCGCATCTGCTGAAAGCAAGCGGGGTGCTTAGCTCAGCGGTAGAGCGTCTCCTTTACACGGAGAGGGTCGGGGGTTCGAAACCCTCAGCACCCACCAGATTTCTGGAGCATCTGCCAAGCGTCGCTTTGCGACGGACCTGAGCCAAGATCGCCCGGATTCGAGCACGGCAAAAGATATCGGTCACAGCAAATCAGCAACGAGTTCCAGACAGCGGAGTGGTAGTTCAGTCGGTTAGAATGCTGGCCTGTCACGCCGGAGGTCGCGGGTTCGAGTCCCGTCCACTCCGCCAGTTATCCCCAAAACCCCCGAAGAAATGCGGGGGTTTTGCTTTTTAGGGCGACCTGCCAGCAAGCGCGGCCGCAGCTCGTCGATCGGGTTTCTGCCTGGCGAAAGCATTGCGGGTAGACTGCGCGGCTGATTCCCGATGTGCCAGGCCGATGCTGCAGAAACTTCGCGACAAGACCTCCGGCTGGATCGCGACCGCGATCCTCGGACTGCTGATGATCCCGTTCGCCTTCTTCGGCATGGAGCAGTACCTGTTCCAGAGCAACCAGACCTTTGTCGCCAGGGTCGAGACGCCGCCGTCATGGTGGCAGGCGGCACCGTCATGGTGGCCGGCGACGCTGTTGTGGCAGCGCGAGGAAATCGACGTCGAGCAGTTCCGCAGCGCATTCGAGCAGGCGCGTCAGCAGCAGCGCGCTGCGCAGGGCGAGGGATTCGATCCGCGCGAATTCGAAAGCCTCGAAAGCAAGCGCCAGACGCTGGACACACTGATCGACCAGACCGTGCTGCAGCTGGCGGCGGCCGACACCGGCATCGGCATCAGCGACACGCAGGTGCGCGACGCGATCCAGGCGATTCCGGCGTTTCAGGTCGACGGCAAGTTCGATGCGCAGCGCTATCAGCTCGCGCTCGCCTCGCAGAATCCGCCGCTGTCGCCGCGCGGCTTCGAGCAGCAGGTCCGCGAAAGCCTGCAGCAGGCGCTGATGTCGACGCAGATCGCACAGTCCGCGTTCGTCACGCCGGCGGAAATGCAGCGATTGATGCAGCTGCTCGGTGAGCGACGCGACGTGGCGTTTGCGACCCTGCCGCCGCCCGCCGCCGATACCGCGCCGGTCAGCGATGCCGATGCGCAGGCCTGGTACGCGTCGCACGCGCGCGACTACCGCATGGCGGAAATGGTGACGATCGAATACGTCGACATCGACGGCAGCACGCTGCCGCTGCCGCCGTCCAACGATGAGGCGGTGCTGCGCGCGCGCTACGAGCAGGAAAAAGCGCGCTTCGTCGAACCCGAGCAGCGGCTGACCTCGCACATCCTGGTTACCGTACCCAGCGATGCCGATACCGCGACGCAACAGGCCGCCGAAGCCAAGGCGACCAAGCTCGCGGCGGATGCGAAGCAGCCGGGCGCCGCTCCCGGATCGGGGGCCGCGGCAAGCTTTGCGGCGCTGGCGCGCGCCAATTCCGACGACACCGGGTCCAAGGCGAGCGGCGGCGATCTCGGTTGGGTCGAGAAGGGTGCGATGGTCGCGCCGTTCGAGCAGGCGCTGTTTGCAATGCAGCCCGGCGAGATCCGCGGGCCGGTCAAGAGCGAGTTCGGCTGGCACGTGATCCAGCTGCGCGAACTGAAGACCGGTCGCCAGACCACGTTCGAGGAGGCGCGTGCCGAGCTCGAGAAAGAACAGGGCGAATCCGGGCGCGAGCGCGCGGTCAACGACCTCGTCGGCAAGCTCGTCGACCAGGTGCTGAAGAATCCGACCTCGCTCGCGCAGGCCGCGCGCAGCGTCAACCTGCCAGTGCAAAAGCTCGGCCCGTTTGCGCGCGGTCAGGGCGGCGGTATCGCGAGCAATCTCAACGTGATCCGCGCGGCGTTTTCCGACACGCTGATCGAGGACAGCACGGTCAGCGATCCGATTGAGATCGCGCCCAACCATAGCGTGCTGATCCGTGTGGCGCAGCACTCGCCCGAACGCGCGCAGCCGCTGGCGCAGATCACGGGTCGCGTGGTGGCCGATGTCCGCGCCGATCGCGCCGCTAAGGCCGCCGCCGCCGATGCCGATGCGATCGTCGCCAAGCTTCGCGGCGGTGAGTCGCTGGCGACGCTGGCAAGCGCGCGTGGCGTCGCGGCGCAGGACGTGCCGAATGTGCCGCGCGGCGCGCCGGTGCCGGAAGCGGCGGCGTCGCGGGCGTTCTTCGAGGTGCCGGCCCCCGCCGCCGGCAAGCTGTCGCCGGGCAAGGCGACGCTGGCCGATGGCAGGATCGTGGTATTTGCGGTCAGCAAGGTCACGACCGGCGATCCGGCGGAAACCACGCCGGAACAGCGCACGCAGCTCGAGCAGCAGATCGCGCAGGTCAGCGGCGCGCAGGATGCGCAGGCGATGTTGCAGGCGTTGCGCAAGCGCATGAACATCACCGTGACCGAAGAGCGCTTGTAAGGCCGAACCGACGATCGCACGGATGGCGTGCGCCACGCGCACTGCGGCGGTGATGGTTCGCGCATCGAGGCGCAACAAGAAGCCCGGCAGTGCCGG
>JBOHYD010000452.1:0-3667 GCA_050737635.1 Luteimonas sp.
GGTATCGATGAGTCGAGAAGCCCGTTGCTGCTGCGATGCGGCGTCGGGCACCTGCGGGACCGCGAATGCGCTGGCCAGTTCGGCGAGGCGGCTGCGTTCCTGATCGTCGAGCTCGCGGCCCAGCCAACGCTCGGCAAAGCCGTACAGGAGTTGCAAGGACTGGTCTGCGGGCGCGGGCATGGCGGTACTTGAGTTGTGGGGATAAGGCCTGTGGCGTTGTTTCGAGGCCGGGCCGAGGAGGGTTTAACGACGCGTCACCTCGGCGACTGCTGGCCCGCCGGATCGCGTGTTGGAAACGTCAACGTCAGTCGGATTGCCTTCAATGGCGTCACTCTCACTCCTGCTCCGCAAGTGGCAGAGAAGGTGATCCGTTGGCTGCTGAACGCCGAGGCGAATCAGGTCTCTAGCAGGGTATTTTTCAACACCCTGCTAGTTGACGGCAGGTTTGCGGCTGCGCATCACGTCGGAATATTTGGCGATGCTCTGGTCGATCTTGTCGATGGCGAAACTTGCCGATTCCGCTTCCAGCGCGCCGGCCGCCGCCGCGACCGCCGCTGCGGCGCCGAGCAGAATATCGGTAGTGAGTAGGCCCAGCGCATCTTCCGCGGCACCTTCGAGGTTTTCCTTGACTAGGTTTTCGGTCATCTGTTTGAGCAGGATGGCCTGACTGGCCAGCGTGAGCTTGCTGACGCTGTCAAAATAAACGGCCGAGGACTGCGCGATCAAACCAGCGGCCTCGCTGATCATCATGTTTGGGCCGATGGCGATCTGAGACGGCGCATAGGCGGTGTTTTGCGCATTGCTGAGCAGCACCGCCTGGACGATCTGATCGTTGAGCGCAGTCGCTTGCGGGGTCGCGGCGGCGGATTGATCGAGCAGACGGCTGTTCATCGTCGACAGCATCGACGGCGGCGGCTTGCTCGCCGGAGCATCCTGCCGCCGCGCGGAGGCTGTCGGTGCTGGTGCTGGTGCTGGTGCTGGTGCTGGTGCTGGTGCTGGTGCTGGTGCTGGTGCTGGTGCTGGTGCTGGTGCTGGTGCTGGTGCCGATACGGCCGGCAGGCCCGGAACCGCGCTGGAGTCGTCCGCCGGTTCGCTCGATGACGATGGCTTGCTATCGCTGCCGACAGCCTCGGCCGTGCTGCTGCCGGCCGTGGCGGCAGGTTTGTTCTTATTGCCAAACCAGAATCGCATCGTCGTCTCCTGCCTTCGTGACTCGGATCACTCGGTGCGCGGCGCGGCGGTCATCACTTCTCGCCGATCGCCATGATCAGCGCGACCGCCTTGGACACCACCGCGCTGGAAATCTGGTTCAAAGCCTGCTGGCTATGCACCGCGTTCTGCAGTGACAGCCCGGCGGAATGGCTCGCGACCTGATACAGCGATGCGATCGCCTGCGCCGGCGCCTCGGCGACGACCTTGACATTGGTTTGGGTGACCGCATCGGTGATTTGCGCGTTGACGGCGGTGGAATCGGCCATGGCCCTGTCCTTCGATAAACACGTTTGGATGCCGGCGATGTCCACTCGCGGCGCTTGTTCGATCCGCGCGGGGTGTCCGGACATCCGCGGTGCCGAGACGCTGGACCGCATCGGCAATCGGTACAACGTCGTGTCGGCAGTGTTGTGAATCGGTCTTGCGGCGCTGCGATGCGCGGCATGCGCCCATGCCGCTGCGGATTCATGCGATGCGCGTATCGCAGGCCGCGCGCAGCTGCCTGCGCAGCAGTTCGACGCGCTTGCGCGCGAGCGGTTGGTTGATGCCGAGCCGCTCGGCGATGACCGGATAGGGCAGGTCATCGACGAACCGGAACGCGAACAGGCGTTGCTGTTCTCCGGGCATCGCCGCGACTGCGGCATTGACCAGCGCCAGCGCGTTCTGCATCTCGGCATGATGCTGTGCCGACGGGCCTGTGTCGGTCGCGGCATCGATCTTCGATTGCGTGTCCAGCTTGCGATCGACGGCTCCGTTTTCGCTGCGCTGCCGCCGCGTCGCATCGAGGAACACATGCCGCAATACGACAAACAGGAATACCCGCGGATCGGTAATCGATTCCGGCGATCTGCGCATGAATATGAGTGCCTTGAGCGCGGTGTCGGCCAAGATGTCATCGGCACGGTCGTGATGACCGTTGCTCAGCCGCAGCGCGCGGCATCTGAGTTTCGGCAGCATCGAGCTCCATACCGCCGTGAAGGTCCGGTCTGCAGCCGTGGTCGCGTCATTGCGATACGCCATCGCACTCTCCCTGTCGAAACGATGGGGCGAGTGTCAAAACGCGAGGTGGCCGAGCGCTGTTACCTGCGCGACACGCAAGCGCATCGCGCACGACCAATGCGTGCAGACTCGACGCAGATCACAATACGATCAGGCAGTCGTCACGATAAAAACTAAAAAGACGATCACCGTGCAGCGTCGACGGTAGGCCTCGCGAGCGAGTTGCCGGCGCCACGCCATCCCAGAACGGCGGCGATGGATGTGCTTCGCATGCCGTTGCCCCGCGGCCACAAAAACGCCCCACCACCGCCTGAGAGTCTGTTCACGATCTTCTGATCCGCGGCTCCACCGCTCAACGCGGCAGCATGCCGCAAAGGGAGCCCGTTCATTGCGTTTGTGAAAACGCGCACAATTTAATAGCCAAATAGGTCGCGTTATCCTAATTTAATTGTATTTTTAATGCCAGTTCTGGATATCTCTATGCTTTAATCTCCTAAGCGCTGCTTGGCAGCGGGATGAGCTGTAGCAATGAGGTTGACGGATTTGAATAAATATTCGCCAAGTCAGCGGCCTGCGCTGTCGGTAAGGCCAGCCCAGGCCAGCCGGATTTATTCGCATCAATGGTTTAATAAAGATAACCAAGCAATTGATGTCATCTTAGACAGATTAGGACGGCATCTATAAGCGATGGCATGATGTTCATCCCATCACTATCCGTGGCGCGTTGCGCCAACTACCAACCATGTGAGGGACTAAAATAATGCGTACATCAAAACTGCTGCTCGGCACCACGCTCGGACTCTGCTTCGCTTCGTCCGCCAATGCCGCAAGTTTTGCTCCTGTCAATACAGAGTTCACGCTTACCGGCGGCATTACGTTGACGGACGTATTTAGCAATCGTGCGGCAGTCTGTTCGGTGAGCTTGATCGGGACGACAGACGGCGCGGGCAACGCCACGATCACTGACGGCGTCCTCAGTGGCGTTGGGGACTGTTCGCTGATCGAGTTTGCTGGATTTCCTTGGTCCATGACGGCCGCGAGCGCCAGCAGTATTAATCTGACAGGGTTCCAAGTCTATGCCGAGTATCCGTATGCGTATGGCTTCATATTAAGCCAAAACGCTGTGGCCACCTATAACAATAGTGGCACGCTCTCGGCAGCATTTTCGTGGGGAGTGTTTTTAAGTGGCATCGTGACTACTCGCCTGACAGTGGATACGATGCCGGTTCTTAGCATCGTTCCTTGAGTTTACTGCCGGCATGAATCTCTAATGCCGGCGTTTGATCGAAGTATCCGGAAGACCAGAGACGAGCTGCAACAGACTGTTGTAGTGAGTCTTTGATAGCGTAGGTAGCAGGGTTCCTCCGTGTGAACATGACTGTGGCCGCAGATGTTTGCGGCCACAGTCATATGGGGCATCCTGATTAGTGCTGAGTGTCAGTTGGTTTGCCAGAAA
>JBOHYD010000453.1:0-2667 GCA_050737635.1 Luteimonas sp.
TAAACGTCGCCGGCCGGAAGGTACGCCTCGGGCTGATAGTAGTCGTAATAGCTGACGAAATACTCGACCGCGTTGTGCGGGAAGAACGCCTTGAACTCGCCATACAGCTGCGCGGCCAGCGTCTTATTGGGCGCCATCACCAGGGTCGGCTTCTGCACCGCCTGGATCACGTTGGCGATGGTGTAGGTCTTGCCGGACCCGGTCACGCCCAACAACGTCTGCTTCGCCAGCCCGCTTTCGAAGCCGTCGATCAACTTCGCGATCGCCTGCGGCTGGTCGCCGGCCGGCGAATACGGCGCGACGAGCTCGAATCGGCTCGTGTGTGGCGCGCTGGGAGAAGAGCTGTCGGTCATGCTGGTGCGTCGAGGACGCTCTGATTCTATCGAGTCGTAGAGATAGGGCCACGACTCCGCGCGAACAACCGGCAAACGCTGTGCCGCCTCCGCAAAGGCAGCTTCCGTCGGGCGGCTACCGCCGCGCCGACACGCGCTCCCGGAGTTCTCCTACTCGGCACTTAGCCGCCCGCCGACGGCCCCGGTTGGCCCCGCTGCCTAGCCTGAGCGTCCACCGGCAACGAGCCACCGAGATGATCCGCAAGAACGCAGGCTTCACCTTGATCGAGGCGATGACCGTGCTGACGATCATCGCGATCGGCATCACCATCGGCATCCCGGGCTTCAACGAGACGATACAGCGCATGCGCGTGACGACCACGCTCAACCTGCTGTCGGCCGACATGGCGATGGCGCGCAGCGCAGCCGTGATGCGCCAGGAACATGTCGGCGTCTGCCCACGCGTCGCGCACAACCGCTGCGGCAGCGGCACTGACTGGAGCGACGGCTGGATGGTGTTCGCCGATGCCGATGTCAACGGCCAACCCGATACACCGACCGATCTGCTGCGTGTCACCGATGCCCCGTGCGCGGCGTTGCTGTATCTGCCGGCCTCGCGCAAGCTGCTGCGCTATCAGCCCGACGGCCGCGCGTACGGAGCAAACCTCACCGTCTACTTGTGCCGCAAAGGCCAGTTCGCGGCCAAGGTCGTGGTCAACAACCCCGGCAGGCTACGCAGCGAGCGCGCCGTATCGGCAACGCCTTGCCCTCGGTCCTGACAGTGCGGCCGCATCGACGGCATCGACAAGAACACCTCGGCGTCCTTGACGACAGCCCGCGAGCCATTAATATAAAGACCCCGCCCGAATAGCTCAGCCGGTTAGAGCACTTGACTGTTAATCAGGGGGTCGTTGGTTCGAGTCCAACTTCGGGCGCCAGTGAATTCAAAGGCTTGCATCGGAAGATGCAGGCCTTTTTCATGCGCCACCTAAAATGCCACATAAAATGATTCTCTCTGGCGCGTGCGATCAACGTCGACCTGGTCACAGCAGCTGAGCCTGGCTGTCGTCCCAGTTCTTGATGATCAGTTCGCCGGCGGCCACCTCGCGGCCGGTGCGGCCGACCGTGTAATGGATCTGCAGCGGCACCATCGTGAAGCCGTCGAACACGCGGCGGATCTCCGGATGGTCGTTGATCGAGAGCACCACCTTGCCTTGGCACGACCGCATCATGCTGGCCATGCGCTCGTACTCGCTGAAGGGGAACTCGACCCCATAGCCCTCGGTCTCCCAGTACGGCGGATCCAGGTAGTGCAGCGTCGCCGGCCGATCGTAGCGCTGCAGGACCTCGTGCCACGGGCCGTGCTCGATGATGACGTTGGCCAGGCGCAGATGCACCATGCTGAGCTCTTCCTCGATGCGCAGCAGGTTCAGCTTCGGGCCGCTGCCGCTGGCCACGTACCCGAAGTTCTGGCCGTGGACCTTGCCACCGAAGGCGAGCTTCTGCAGGTAGTAGAACCGGGCTGCGCGCTGGATGTCGGTCAGCGTCTCCGGCCGCTCCATCTGCGCCCACTCGAACATCTCGCGCGAGACCAGGCTCCAGCGGAACATGCGGACGAACTCGTCCAGGTGGTGCCGCACGCAGCGGTACAGGCGCACGAGCTCGCCGTTGATATCGTTCAGCACCTCGACCGGCGCGGGGTACGGCCGCAGCAGTAGCGCGGCCGCGCCGCCGGCGAAGGCCTCGACGTAGCACTCGTGCGAGGGGAAGTGGGGGTAGAGGTGGCGCAGCAGCTTTCGCTTGCCGCCTGGCCAGGGGATGATCGGGTTCGGCATGGGTGCGTGTCCTGATAGGCTGGACCCGCCTCCGCGGAGGTGGCAGGGCCCTGGGCTGGGGACACGTGCGCAATCACGTGATTCTTCTGGCGGCCGCCGGCGTGTTGACGCACGTCGGTGGTCGCCCTGTCTTTCAACCTTTCGTATTCACCGGGTCGTGGCCATAGGTGCGCTCGTCCTGGATCCGGCCATCCTTGCCCTTGATGAACAGCTGCGCCGGCTTGCCCTGCTGCCATGCGCGGTTGGCGGCGTCGACGGCGTACTCGATCGCCGGCGGCTTGAGCTCGAACGTGCCGCTCACCACGCTGTCGCGCGTCACGCTCCAGCCGCCGTCGACGTCGGGCAGTACTTCAAATCGGATGCGTCTCATCACAGCTCCTGGGAAGTGAGGCGGTCGTAGATCAGCGCGTTCTGCATCGGCACCGAATCGGGATCGAAAGCGATCGCGTAGTAGCTGCTCGAGCCCGGCATGAGGTTCAAGAAGCGGAAGTAGCCAGTCG
>JBOHYD010000454.1:0-11051 GCA_050737635.1 Luteimonas sp.
GAACCTATCGGCTATATACCGCCTGCAGAGGCTGAGGCAAACTACTATCGGCAACTCGCCAGTCACGCCGTCCCAAGGGCTGCATGACTTAAACCAAACAGCCTCCACGAAATCCGGGGCGGTTCAGTCAGGCGCAGGACGTTCTTCTTGGCAATCTCGTAGCCGGCAAGGCGCTTGAGGTCAGCTTCCTTCGTGCGACCCCAAGGCGTGAGCTCTTTGATGTCCTTGCCGTACCAGTCCAGCAGGTCGGCCAGGGTGGCGCCCTTGCCGATAGGCTCACCGCGGGCACGTTGCTGATCCAGTTCCGCTTCGCGCCGACGCATCCATTCGGTGGCCAACTGGCGGCGGTCAAAGGTCTCTGATTCGGAATGTATGCACTTGCCTTCCCGATGAATGCGGATTTGCGCGGTGTACCCTATTGATCCGTCTTTGCGACGGCGACTCACGATCGTGCCTATGCGATCGATGCTACATGAGCTTCGGCGTAGCAATCAATGTAGCAACGAGAGCCCGAAAAGTACCGAAATTGTCAGCCAATGACCGAAATTGCGCGCAACGAAAATACGCATAATCCTTTGTTACAGCGCGATTTATCGCGCTATGAGGCATCGCTGCGCCTCTCAGTTGCCCCGATGATGGACTGGACCGATAGTGCGTGCCGGGTATTCCATCGGCTGCTCGCGCCGCATGCACGGCTGTACACCGAGATGGTGCATGCCAATGCGGTGTTGCGCGGCGATCGCGACCGGCTGCTGGCACGCGACCCGGTCGAGCATCCGGTCGCGCTGCAACTCGGAGGCAGTGAGCCCGAGGCGCTGGCGCAGGCGGCGCGCGTCGGTGCGGCACACGGCTATGACGAGATCAATCTCAACGTCGGCTGTCCGTCGGACCGCGTGCAGGCCGGGCGCTTCGGCGCCTGCCTGATGCGCGAGCCGCAGCGCGTCGCCGACAGCGTCGCGGCGATGATCGATGCGGTCGCCGCTCTCGATCGGCCGATCCCGGTGACGGTGAAATGCCGGCTCGGCGTCGACGACGATAGCGACTACGACCGTTTCGCAGATTTCATCGATACCGTCGCGATTGCGGGCTGCCGGACGTTCGTCGTGCATGCGCGCAACGCCTGGCTGCAGGGGCTGTCGCCGAAGGAGAATCGCGACATTCCGCCGCTGCGCTACGAGTGGGCGTACCGGCTCAAGCGCGAGCGGCCGGCGCTGGCGATCGTGGTCAACGGCGGCATCGCGGCCGTCGATGACGCGATCGCGCATCTCGATCACGCTGACGGCGTGATGCTTGGCCGCACCGCCTATCACGAACCTTACGTACTGCATCGGCTCGACGTCGTATTGTTTGGCGGCGAACTGCGATCGCGTGGCGATCTGCTGCGTGCGCTGCGTCCGTACGCCGAGACGCAGCTCGCGCGCGACGTCGCGCTGAAGCACATCACCCGTCATGTGCTTGGGCTATTTCACGGCGAGCGCGGCGGCCGTGCGTTCCGTCAGGTGCTTAGCGAAGGCGCGCACCGGCCCGGGGCCGACTGGTCGTTGGTCGAACGCGCGCTGGCGGTCACCGAACAGCACGGACAGATCGCCGCATGAACGTACTCGCGAAGAGATCGATCACGGCATCGCGCCTGTCGACATCCCGATCGTTTTGTGGCAGCGGCCACGGCCGTGAATCGCTTGCCCTCGAACGCCCCGTGGCCGAGGCTGCTGCCACAGAAGCGGCTTCCACAGATAGGCCTAGCCTGCATCCGGCGTTCAGCGCATTTGATGGGCTCTGCGGCCGCCGCCGTTCGCCGGTCCTGTCGCCGTGATCACCCGTGACATCGCTGCGTTTATCGCGCACGCGCGCGGTTGTCGCGCCGACGTTGGACCGCCGACCGCGCGCGCGGCATTTCTGGTCGCGCCCGACGGCTTCGGTCGCGCCGAGCAGTCGGCGTCCGACAACCGCTACATGGCCGCCGCTGACAGCTACGATGCGACGCGCGCCTCCGCGCAGCACCGTGTGCTGCAGCGCGCGCTGTCGCAGGCGTTGCCGACGCTGTGCTTCCCCGGCGACCCGCGGGCACCTGACGCCCTGTTCCCCAACAATGTGTTCGCGACCGTTGCCGGCCGGCTGATCGTCGGCCGCATGCGCCATCCGGTGCGCCAGCGCGAAGCGACGCGCAGCGACATCCGCGGCTTTTTCACCGATGTGCTCGGCTACGCCACGGCCGATCTGTCCGACCAGCCGCACGCCTGCGAGTTGACCGGCGCGCTGGTGATCGACCGCGCGCGCGGGCTCGGCTTCTGCGGGCTGTCCGAGCGCTGCGACGTGGCCGGCGCGCGGCTGATGCACGACGCCTTTGGCCTGCGCGCAACGCTGCTGTTCGACCTCGCGGCGGGCGAATACCACACCAATGTCGTGCTGGCGGTGCTCGCCGGCCGCGCGGCACTGGTGTGTGCCGAGGGTTTCGCCGATGCCGCGGTGCCCGAGGCGATCGCCGCGCTGTATGCGCCGCACGGGATCGCCCTGTCCGCCGCCGAGCAGGCCGCGTTCGCCGGCAATGCGATCTCGATCGCTCCCGATCGCGTGTGCATGAGCGCCGGCGCGGCGCAGGCGCTGTCGCCGGCCAGCAGCGCGGCGTTGGCATTGGCGGGATTCGCGATCGACACCGTGCCGCTCGATGCGATCGAGGCCGCCGGCGGTTCGCTGCGCTGCTGCGTTGCCGAAATCTACTGATCCGGCGGCTGACGGGCTCCGGGGCTGAATGACAACCCGGCAACGAAAAAATAAGTTAAGGACCAATTCACCGTTGGATTTCAAGAATCATCGTCCGCGTCGTCCTGCCTGCTTTGGCAGGCCGTCCCCGTTGCTCCGCTGCGCCGACCAACTCGACAGGTCCTTGCACTCCATGCCATGCCGCGTCCCGCCACTGCCGTTGCTCGCGCTGACCGCCGTACTGGCGATCGGCTGCGCAAGCGCGTCGGCGCAGGACAGGCGTGGCGATTGGCGCGAGCGCGGCGGTCCGCCGTCGTCGCGCGATGCTGGCGACATGCTCCAACCGCGCCGCGGACCATCGCGTGAGGACGGGCTGTCGGACTCGGTGCGCCGCATCGAACGCAGCTCGCGCGGTCAGGTGCTTAGCGCCGAGCGCATGCAGTCCGACGGCCGCGATGTCAACCGCATCAAGGTGGTCGACGGCCGTGGCCGCGTGCGCGTGTACATGGACGATCCGCAGCAGGGCGGGCGGCTGCCTACACGCGACGATGACGATTGAGCTTCCAAGCTCGCCGCATCCTTTCCCGTTCATCAATCGAAACTGATCCTGTGGCGTACCGCCGCCGGACCACTGACACGGAGTATCCGATGCGAATTCTGCTCGTCGAAGACGAAGCCCCCCTGCGCGAGACCCTGGCCGCTCGCTTGAAGCGCGAAGGCTATGCGGTCGATGCCGCGCAAGACGGCGAGGAAGGCCTGTACATGGGCCGCGAAGTGCCGTTCGACGTCGGCATCATCGATCTCGGCCTGCCGAAGATGTCCGGCATGGAGCTGGTCAAGGCGCTGCGCGACGAGGGCAAGCAGTTTCCGGTGCTGATCCTGACCGCGCGCTCGAGCTGGCAGGACAAGGTCGACGGCCTCAAGCAGGGCGCCGACGATTACCTGGTCAAGCCCTTCCACGTCGAGGAGCTGCTGGCGCGCATCAACGCACTGGTGCGCCGCGCTGCCGGATGGAGCAAGCCGACCCTGGAATGTGGCGCGGTGGTGCTCGACCTTGCCGCGCAGACGGTGATGGTCAATGGCATCAACGTCGATCTGACCAGCTACGAATACAAGGTGCTCGAGTACCTGATGATGCACGCCGGCGAACTGGTGTCGAAGGCGGATCTGACCGAGCACATCTACCAACAGGATTTCGATCGTGATTCCAATGTGCTGGAGGTCTTCATCGGCCGCCTGCGCAAGAAGCTCGATCCCGACAGTGCGCTGAAGCCGATCGAGACCGTGCGCGGCCGCGGCTACCGCTTCGCGATTCCGCGTACCGGCGATGGCTGACTCGATTCGGCCATGGAGTGCCGCAGCGTTTGTCCGCGCCGGCCGGCTGCTGTCATGGTGCCGATGGCCGCGATCGGTCCGTGAGGCTCCCGCCCGCCATGCTGCTGGCCTTGGGTGCCGCGGCAGACGCGCCACCACAGCGCAGCCGGTCAACCCTCAGCCGTGATGGCGCAGACCTCTTGCTGGGTTTGGGCTGACAACGTGAGTGGTCGCATGATGGGTAAAGGCGGGTGGCAGCCGACGCGTGCATGCGGCGCACGCCTTCCTGCTTCGACCTGCCGCCTGCTCCGCCCCGGCGGCCGTCGACGACCCAGCCGCTGGCAATCGCAGCAGGCAATGACAGACGGTCGATGATGCTTGTGCTCGATTCCCCGTTTCCAAAGGATCCCCGCCGCTGATGGCCGCCGAGCGCGAGCCGCTGCTGCGGTGGCGTCCGCGATCGCTGCAGGCGCGCCAGCTGCTGGCCGCGAGCGTTGGTCTGCTCGCGTTTCTCGCGCTCGCCGGCTACGCGCTCGACCGCGCGTTTTTCGACGTTGCCGGGCAAGTGCAGCGCGACCGCCTGAAGGCCTACGCGTTCAACTACGCCGGCAGCATCGAATTCTTCCGCAATGGCGACATCTACGTGCCGCCGGTGCCGCCGGATAGCCGCTTCGACCGGCCGGGCAGCGGCCTGTATGCCACGGTGACCCTGCCCAATGGCCGCTGGGACTCGATGTCGGCGCGCGGCCCGCAGCTGCCGCAATCGGCGATGCTGCCGCCGAACCATGAGGAGTTCCACGGCCCGCTGCCGGTGACCAACAGCGACGGCAGTGCCGGGGAGGCGCTGCGCTACGGCATCGGTCTGGTGTGGGCGCCGGACGATCGTCCAGAAGCTGAGTTTCCGTACACGATCTATATTCTCGAAGACGCCGGCACCCTCGCCCAGCAGGTGCGTGTGTTCCGGCGTGCGCTGTGGGGCTATCTCGGCATTGCCGGCGGCATCTTGCTGCTGTTGCAGGCGGTGATCCTGCGCTGGAGCCTGTGGCCGCTGCGCAACGTGGTCTCCGAACTCAAGCGCGTGCAGCGCGGTCAGGCCAACCGCATGAGCGAGCGCCATCCGCGCGAACTCGAGCCGCTGACCGACAGCATCAATGCGCTGATCGAGAGCGAGCGCGAAAGCCTCGACCACCAGCGCAACACCATGTCCGACCTCGCGCACAGCCTGAAGACGCCGCTCGCGGTGCTGCGCGCACGGCTCGACGCCGATACCAGCGACGCTGAACTGCGCGTAGAGATCGCGGTGCAGGTGCAGCGCATGAACGACTTGGTTGGCTACCAACTCGGGCGCGCGAAGTCGGCCGGACACAAGCTGTTTGCCGCGCCGATCGCGGTCGCCGCGCACGCCGAGCAGATCGTGCAGGGCCTGGAGAAAATCTACGCGGCCAAGGGGGTGATCTGCGAATTCGAGATCGACGCCGAGGCGCGCTTCCATGGCGAGCCCGGCGACCTGCAGGAACTGCTCGGCAATCTGCTCGAAAATGCCTTCAAATGGGCGAAGTCACGCGTGCTGCTGACCGTCAAGCCCGGCGACACCGCGCCCAACCGCCGCCCCGGCCTGCTGCTCGCCGTCGACGACGATGGCCCCGGTATTCCCGAGGAGCGCATCGGCCATGTCCTGCAGCGCGGCGTCCGCGGCGACGAGCGCGTGCAGGGCCACGGCATCGGTCTGGCGATCGTGCAGGACATCGTGCGCAGCTACCGCGGCGAGCTGCAGGTCGCGCCGTCGACCGAACTCGGCGGCACGCGGTTCGCGGTCGAACTGCCGCCGGGGCTTTGAAGGCAGTCAAGAGGAACGAGCTACGGCGTCATCTCGTTCCTCGTTCCTCTGCACTCGTTGCTCGCTTCGAAAACGCCGACTCCCCGTAGAATCGGGCCAGATGCCCGGCCACCGCCGGCATCTCCGCGCGCAGCGTCGCCGGAGCGCTGAAGTGGTATTCGGTGCACACCGCAAAAAACTCTTCCGGCGCCTCCGCCGCATACGCATCAATGCCGCTGTCGCGGCCCTCTTCCACGGTTTTGACGAACGCATCGAATGCGCGCTGGAAATCCCGCGCCCACGCGCGCTGCCAGTCGCGCGGCAGTGGCGGGGTGCCGTCAAGCACGCCGTCGAGCGCGTCGAGCTTGTGCGCCATCTCGTGCACGGCGACGCAGAAGCCGGCGTCGGGTTCGTTGAGATCGGCCTGCACGTCGGCCCACGACAGAATCAGCGGACCGGATTCCCACGATTCGCCGATCAACTCGTCGTCCCATTCGTGCAGTACGCCGGCGGCATCGAGGTGCGTGCGGTTGACGCCGAACGCGTCGGGATACACCAGCAGCTGCGACCAGCCGTGCAGCCCCTCGACGCCGAATTCGAGCAATGGCAGGCAGCACAGCGCAGCTAGCGTCATGCGCTGGGTGTCATCGAGTGATAGGCCGGCGACCGGCGTGATCGTCTTGCGCTGCAAAAACTGCGCGACCAGCGATTGCAGCCGCAGGTCGCGTGGCGCATCAAGCGCGGCGATCCAACGCACACGGCCGCGCACGCTGGCCCAGCGGGTCGGGTCGGGGCGTGCGGCGGCGGACAGCCAGCGGGTCGGCAGCAGGCGGCGGATCAGGTCACGCACGGACGTCTGGCAGGTTCAGCGCGGACGCGACGGATCATGCGCGTCGCTCCCCCGGCCTGCGCATCTCTCAGCGGAACATCCCCGGCAGAAAGCTATGCCAGCGCGGCGGGCGGAGCTCGTTGATGCCGTCGCCGCCGCCATGCGGCACGAGTGCCTTGCCTTTTGTCGATTGCTGCGCGCGTGCCATCGATTTGGCCGCCACGGGCCGAGCGTCGCTGGCCCCGTCGGACTGTGCGTTGTCGTCCGCGCAGGGGCCGCCGCCGTCCGGCTCCATCTGGCGCAGATCGCGCGCCATCAGCGGAAAGCTCAGGCAGGTCAGTAGCAACAGCAGCATAAGTCGGAGAGACATGACGGATCCTGGGCCGCGAGGGCCGGAACGGGGCTGTCGATCAGCTATGGATCATAGCGCGGAAGCGCCAACCTCGCCGCCGGGCGTGTTGCGCCGCACCAGCCGGCGCGGGGGCGTTGCGGCACACTCAGGCGATGGCAGACCCCGCGCATCGCTATGCGCCCGATCGCGCTACCGGCGCATGGCCGCCGCGCGCGACCTGCCGCGCACCAGCCGCTGTCGGCGGAAGATGGTCGTCACCTGCACCATGCGCGGGCCGCCTCCGCCTACCGCGGTGCGTCGCGCGCCTCGGCGGCCTATTCGCGTGAGCGCGTACTGCTTGATTCATAGGAGAGTCTGATGATTGCGCGATCTTGGCATGGCCGTGTTCCTGCGGAGAAATCCAATTCCTATTACGCCTACCTACTGCGCACAGGCTTGCATGACTATGCATCGACGCCAGGCAATGTCGCCGTGCATGTTTTGCGTCGCACAGAGAACGGCATTAGGCATTTTACGATCCTCACGTTTTGGGAATCGCTGTCTGCCATCCAAGCGTTCGCTGGACCGGATTATGAGCAAGCGCGGTACTACCCAGAAGATGATGACTATTTGCTCGAGCGTGAGCCGCATGTGACGCACTATGAGGTGCTTTCCTCTGACAATTGATGTCCGCGTAAATAATGTCTTCTGCCTTGTGCGGGGCGGTGTCCGATGAGACCTGCCGGAAGCCCATCCCTGCGGCGGTCCTTCATTCAACGCGGCGAACTTTCTTTGCGTCTTCGGTAGGACCTTGCATAAGCAGGGTTCAATCGCTGCGCGGGCCCCAGTAGCCGAGCTGCGCGCGGATCTGCGCGCCGCGCAGCAGCGAGGTGAACGGCCGCGCACGCAATCGCCCGAGCCGGCCTGCGATCAGATCCTCGGTCGCGGCGATCACCCGCTGCGACGAGCGGCCGTCGCGGTAGGGATGGATTAGCCCCGCGTGCTCGGCAAGCAATGCATCGCGACCGGCGTCGGCGGCGAATGCGAGCGCCAGCAGCGTCGGCAGCGCCGATGGGTCGTCGAAATCGAGCATCCACGGCTTCGGCGCGCGGTTGCGGAAGGTCACCACCGGCTTGCGCTGCGCCAGAAATTCCGACACCACCGAGGTGGTGTCCGCGACCAGCACGTCGGCGGCCTGCTCGGCGGCCACCAGCGCCTCGGTCTCGATGAAGCACGCATTCGGCCCGGCCAGCGCGCGGTAGCGGGCGACGAGCGCGGGCGGGCACTTCGGGTGCAGGGTCAGCAGCCAGTAGCGTGCCCCGGCGGCGACCTCGCGGGCGATCGCATCGAACAAATGCGGCGCGGCGCTGAGCCGCTCGGTAAAGGTCGATGCAAACATCACCACCGGCCGTGCGCCGGCCGCCGCGCGCAGGCGCTTGGCCAAGGGATCGACGCCGCGGAACAGCGGATCGAGCTTTGGCCAGCCGGTTTCGACGACCGCGAAATGACCGTGACGCATGGCCAGCGCCTGCCACGGCGCGGTCGTCGCCGGTCCCTGGGTGCAGTACAGGTCAAACAATCCGCGCACGCGGAAATGCCCGCGCGCATCGGCGCGCTTTTCGACGTTGAAGCCGTGGAACAGCTGCACCTTGGCGCCGGCGATGAACGGCGGCACCCAGTTGGCGGCGCTGAACACCGCGCGCGGTTTCAGCGCGACCGCGGCACGCAGATCGACCGCACGAACCGGATCGGGCAGTCGCGCGCCGCGTGCGCCGTCGGTCAGCCACGCATGCACGCGATGGCCGCCGTCTTGCAGCGCAGCCGCCAACGGTTGCAGGATGGGCAGCGCGTAGCGCTCGGTCGCAAACAACAGGTAGTCCGCCATCACTTCGTCCAGCGCGTTCGCATCATGAGCAGTCCCGACAAGCATGCGCCGCGCGGGCGCGTGCCGGAAGCCGCCGCGACGGCCGCCGCGCCACGCATCTCGGCCTGCATCATCGCCTTCGACGAGCAGGACCGCATCGGCGACTGCCTCGATTCGCTGGCGTTCTGCGACGACATCGTCGTGGTCGATTCCGGTTCCACCGACCGCACGCGCGCAATCTGCGAGCACAAGGGCGCGCGCGTGCTGCAGCGCGCGTTCGACGGCTTCCGCAGCCAGAAGCAGTTTGCCGTCGACCACGCCGTGCACGACTGGGTGCTGTGCCTCGACGCCGACGAGCGCGTCGACGCGACCTTGCGCGCGGCGATCGAGGCCGAGCGCGCGCGCAATTTCGAGACTGCGGCCGGTTACCGCTTCGCGCGGCTGTCGGACTATTTCGGCAAGTTTTTGCGCCACGGCAACGCCTATCCCGATCGCGTGCTGCGGCTGTTTGACCGCCGCCGCGGCGGCTGGCGCGGCACGCGCGAGATCCACGAAGCCGCCAGCGTCGACGGCCGCGTGCGCACGCTTGCCGGCGACCTGATCCACTTTCCGTACCGCAGCTTCGACCAGCAACTGCTCAAGACCCGCCGCTATGCGCGGATGATGGCCGAGCACGATTTTGCGCGCGGCAAACGCGCCTCGCTGGCACGGCTGGTGTTGTCGCCGGCATGGCGGTTCTGGCGCGGCTACCTGCTGCGCGGCGGCTTTCTCGACGGTTGGCACGGCCTGGTCTACGCCTACGTGCGCGCCAACTACGTGCGCCAGAAGACGATCATGCTGTGGCTGCTGCAGCACGGCCGCGCGATCGAAACGCCGCCGGAGTGACGAGGCTGTCATCCCCGCCAGCGGCCATGCCGTTGCGCATCAGGCGTCTGCGCTGTGCGACGGCCCGTCAGCCGTTCACGACGTCAGCCAGACGCTGCCGGAACTCGACCTGCGATCGCTGGAACGACGCGCGCGCGGTGGCGCGCATCGCCGCAAGCGCGTCGTCGGATGCGCGCAGCGCATGCGCGACCGCGGTCTCGATACCGGCGGCATCGACAAAGTAGCGCGGCGAGAGGTTCTTGCTGGCTTCGCGCACCGGCGCGATCAGCCAGCCGCGATCGGGACGTACCAGCTCGTTCATCGGCGCGCCGTCAGTGGTGAGGGTGACCGCCCCAACGCTCATCGCTTCCATTAGTACATGGCCGAAGCCTTCCATCTCCGACGGACAGATGTGGAAGCTGTGCGCGTTCTGCAATTGGCGCAGCGTGGCGTCGGCGAGATAGCCAATGCGGTGGTCGATGTTGCCGGCCGGCGGCCCGCGCACCGCGCTGCGCGCGCCCTGCACCACGGTCAGGCGCGGCCACTCCGGATGCCGCCGCCAAGTGTCCATCAGTACCTGGGTGCCTTTGGCGGAACTGCGTCCGGCGCCGTGAAAAAATGCCCGTTCGCGCGATACGGCGGTGTCGAGCCGGTCATCGCTGGTGAATCCGATCAGCGCGGTCGCGACGCCGAGCCCATCGAAGATCGTCCGCGCGTGGGCGGTCTTGCACAGCACGCGCTCGAAGGCCGGCAGCTGCGCAGTCCACTGCGGCGCAAACCACTCGGGATTGGGAATCAGCAGATTGCGCCTGGCCAGCGCCAACATCCGCGGATAGATGCGCTCGGCAAAAATTTGCACATCGGCGCGTCCGCGCCACAGCCGGGCAATGCGCAGACCGCTTTCGCGGAGCGCGTTGAGGCCTTTTTCGCTGCCAAACGCAACCACTTCGACGTCGTGACCGCCGTCGCGCAGGGCATCGGCGACGAGCGCAAGATCGCGCGTCAGACCGGCGCCGTTGTCGCGGCTGATGACCCGGACCAGGGTCATGCCGACATCGTGCCGGAGCCCGCGCGCAGCCGGCGTTGCAGCTCGCGCGCATCGGCGTGTGCGAGGGACTTGCGAATGCCGGTCCAGGCCAGCCACCGCGCCCGCGACGGCTTGCGCAGCGCGTGCAGCAGCCGCGCGCTGACCGGATCGGCGGCCAGCACATGCAGGTTGCGCGCGTTGCTGGACAGCCGCAGCCCCAGCCGTTCGGCCAGAATCGACAGACTGCGGTGGGTGAAGAATCCGATGTGCTGTCCGCTTTCGGGCGCGTAATACCACCAGCCGTCG
>JBOHYD010000455.1:0-5787 GCA_050737635.1 Luteimonas sp.
CGACGGCTCGTTGAGCACGATGCCCTGGCCGCGCACGAAGATCAGGGTATTGGCGGTGCCCAGGTCAATGGACAGGTCGTTGGAAAACAGGCCGCGGAACTTCTTGAACATCGGCAAAAAACGTCCGTGCATGGCGAAACGAAAAGATCCGTTAGCCTAGCAGACCGGCAACCGCCACGGGAGAATCGCAAAAGGCGCAAAACTCGCTGAAAACCCGCAGCGTTCGCCGCTGACGGCGGTCGCGCCGCGGCGGTCACCGGCGCGTGGTCATCGCAAGCTCCGCGCCGGGCAGTTACGATTCCCGATTCTTCATTCCCGATTCCCGGACTTTCGATGGCAGCCCTGATCTGCGGTTCCCTGGCCTACGACACCATCATGGTGTTCCCCGACCAGTTCAAGAACCACATCCTGCCGGACAAGGTGCACATCCTGAACGTGTCGTTCTTGGTGCCCAGGATGCGCCGCGAGTTCGGCGGCTGCGCCGGCAACATCGCCTACAACCTCAAGCTGCTCGGCGGCAATCCGATCCCGATGGCCACCGTCGGCCAGGACTTTGGTCCGTATCGCGACTACTTCGACGAGCTCGGCATCAATCTGACCCAGGTCAAGGAAATCCCCGAGCTGTTCACGCCGCAGGCGTTCATCACCACCGATCTCGACAACAACCAGATCACCGCCTTCCACCCCGGCGCGATGATGCGCAGCTACGAAAACCATGTCCGCGACGTGCCCGACGTGAGCATCGGCATCGTCAGCCCCGACGGCTACGAGGGCATGCTGCAGAACGCGCGCGAATTCCACGCGGCGAAGATCCCTTTCATCTTCGATCCCGGCCAGGCGATGCCGCTGTTCAACGGCGCGGAGCTGCGCAACTTCATCGAGCTGGCCGACTACGTCACCGTCAACGACTACGAATCCAATCTGCTCGTCGAGCGTACCGGCTGGAGCGAGGCCGAGATCGCCGGCAAGGTCGCCGCCTATATCACCACGCGCGGTCCCAAGGGGGTGGTGATCCATGCCGACGGCAAGAGCTTCGATGTGCCGCCCGCCCACGAGCGCCGCGTCACCGATCCCACCGGCTGCGGCGACGCGTTCCGCGCCGGGCTGATCTTCGGCATCGAGCGCAAGTACGACTGGCTGACCATCGGCCGCATCGGCAACCTGATGGGCGCGCTCAAGGTCGAGCATCCGGGCACCCAAAACCAGCGTTTCGACTACCACGCGTTCGACCAGCAGTTCAAGCAGCAGTTCGGCTACGCGTTGTGAGCGCGCCGTGCTGAGCCGTACGCCGAAGCCGGCGCCGGACATCCAGCCTGCCGAGATCGTCGCGTTCTGGCGCGATGCCGGTCCGGCGGCGTGGTTTGCCAAGAACGACGATTTCGACGCCGAGTTTCGTCGTCGCTGCGAGCGCGCGCACTTCGCCGCCGCGCGTGGCGAGTGCCGACACTGGTTGGACGACGCCGACGGCGCGCTGGCGCTGCTGCTGCTGTTGGACCAGTTTCCGCGCAACTGCTTTCGCGGCAGCGGCCATGCCTATGCGACCGACCCGCTGGCCCGACACTACGCGGCGCGCGTGATCGCGTCGGGCATCGATGCGCAGGTCGATGCGGCGCTGCGGGTGTTTGTGTACTTGCCGTTCGAGCATTCGGAGGACATCGCCGACCAACAGCGCGCGGTCGAACTCATCGCGCCGCTCGGCGACCGATTCATCGGCCACGCGAGCGCGCATCGCGAGGTGATCGCGCGCTTCGGACGCTTCCCGCACCGCAACCGCGAACTCGGCCGCGACAGCACCGCGGACGAGCAGGCCTGGCTCGACGCCGGCGGCGGGTTCTAGACGCACAGACCTTCCCGATGCGGAGGTCAGTATTTCGGCACGCTTGTATCAACCGTGTCGCTCCACGCGTCGATGCCGCCGAGGAGGTTGTAGACCTCGCTGAAACCGAGCTGGCGGAAGTGCTCGGCGGTTTCCGCGCTGCGCGCGCCGTGGTGGCACAAGAACGCCAGCGGGGTGTGTTTGGGTAGCGCTTCGAGCGCGGCGGCGGTGTCGAGCGTCGCGAATATAGCGTTGATCGAAGCGCGTGCGCGCTCGTCGGCGGGGCGCACGTCGACGAGCGTCAGCGTGCCGGCGGCGAGGCGTTGGCTGGCCTCGGTCGGCGACAGCTCGGCGACCGGCTTCGGCGCATTCGGGTTGTCGACGACTAGGCCGCGGCCGCGCAGGTCGTCGGCAAAGTCGATGGTCGCGCCCTCGGCGCGGCGTGCGCCGGCGATGTCGAACTGCACGCGCACGCCGTCGACGGTTGCGGTGATCGCATTCGGATCGTCGTGCGCGAGTTGCAGGCGGGTGCGGAAGTTGCGGTCGATGTCGAGTTTGACGGCGACCTCGCCGCCGGCGTCGGCAATCGCCTTGCGCAGCATCTCGGCCGCGGTGGGCGTGATTGTGATCGACGGCGGCGTGCGGTCGGGGGCGGGCAGGCCAAGCGCGCTGTGCAACTCGCCGCTATTGGCCATCTGCTCGATGATGTCGCTGCCGCCGACGAGCTCGCCGTCGATGTACAGCTGCGGGATCGTCGGCCAGTCGCCGTAGGCTTTGATGCCTTCGCGGATCGCGCCGTCGGCGAGCACGTCGACGTGGATGTACGGGGTATCGAGCGCGTCGAGCGCGGCGATCGCCTTGGCGGAAAATCCGCACTGCGGCGCGCGCGGCTCGCCTTTCATGAACAGCACGACACGGCTGCTGGCGAGCAGCGTGTCGATGCGCTGGCGGGTGTCGGTGTCGAGGGCCATGCATGTCTCCTGAAGTCAGGCGTGCATCGTACGCCCCGCACGATGGCGTTGGCGTTGGTGTGACGTGGGTACATACGGCAATGAGACGCTGCGTGTCATGCTTTGCACATGTCCGCCGTCGATCGCCTGCATCGCACGCCGCGCCGCCCGCACCAGTGGGTTCGGCTGCTGGCGGGATCGCAGCTGCTGGTGATCGCGCTGTGGTGGCGGTTCGGCTGGGCGATCGGGTTGCCGGCGATGGTCGCCACGCACTTGCTGCTCTGGTGGGGCGTGCTGAGCCCGCGGTCGCGGATCTACGGCCCGGTGCTCACGCATCTGCCGATCGCCGATGCGCGCGTGTGGCTGACCATCGACGACGGCCCGTCCGACGACACCCTCGCCGTGCTCGACCTGCTCGACGCCCACGATGCCCGGGCGACGTTTTTTCTGGTCGGTGCGCGTGCCGAGGCGCGGCCGGAGCTGGTCCGCGAGATCGCGCGCCGCGGCCATGGCATCGGCAACCACTCCTACAGCCATCCGCAAGCGTGGTTCTGGGCGCTCGGCCCGCAACGCATGCGCGGCGAGATCGTGCGCTGCCAGCACGCGCTGCAGGCGATCACCGGCAGCGCGCCGCACTGGTTCCGCGCGGTGGTCGGTCATGCCAATCCGTTTACCGCCGCACCGCTGCGCGAGTGCGCATTGGCGCGCGTGGCCTGGGATGCACGTGGATTTGACGCGCTGCGAAGCGATCCGCAGCGCGTGATCGCGCGCATCGAGCGCGACCTGTCGCCCGGCGCGATCGTGCTGCTGCACGAGGGCGCGCGGCATGGCCGCAGCGTCGAGACGGTCGCATTGCTGCTGCAGCGCCTGCACGCGCTCGGCTATCGCAGCGTGCTGCCCGAGGCGCTGGCGTCAGCGTGAGCGGCCGCCTTCCATCGCCGTGGCGGGATGCGCGCGCGCCGATCGGCAGCACGTCGTGCTGCGGTGCCGCATGGGTCGGCGGCGTTGCCGGGGTATTCTCCGCCATTCATATACCTGAGCGTATGCGAAAGAGAATCCGATGGCCGACCCGGTGAGCGTGCCGCGCGAGCCGACATCGCTTGCCGACTTCGGCGAGGATCGCGCCGGTCAGTGGGCGAACGTTTCGCTGCGTTACAGCGCATCGCTGCGCGGATTTTTCGCCAAGCGGGTGAAGGATGCCGCCGAAGTCGAGGACCTCACCCAGGAGGTGTTCCTGCACCTGATCCGCCGCGCCCAGGGCGGGCCGATTGAGCATGTGCACCAGTACGTCTTCCAGATCGCCGCCAATGCCCTGCGCGACTGGGGCCGCCGCCGCCGCGCCCACGATCACGACGCCCACGATCCCTTCGACGACGCCGTTCATCAGCCTGCTACGGAAATCTCGCCGGAGCGCGTCCTACTGGGGGAGGAGGCGATCCAGCTGGTCGCCAAGGCGCTGCGCGCGCTCCCGCAACGCACGCGCGACGTGTTCGTGCTGCGGGCGATGGAGAAGCGCAAGTACCTCGAGATCGCCTGTCTCCTCGGGATGTCGGTGCGTGCCGCCGAAAAGCACATGGCCAAGGCCCTGGCGCAGTTGGGCCGGGCGGTGGACGGGGACGCAAGGCCGGACGCATGAATGAGATCCGCATTCCAGAAATGTGGCCTGCCGCGCTGCCGCGCGTCGCCGGTCGCACAACAGAGGAAGACGCCAGATGAAATGGGACTTGCCGGCACGCCTGCACGCTACGCCACTGGGGCTGGACGAAATCGACGAGATCGCCGCACGCTGGAGCGAAGTATTGCGCGACGGCGGCAACGAGGCGCCGACGACGCGTGCTGCGTTCGAGGCCTGGCGAGGCCGCGCGCTCGCGCACGCGGTGGCCTTCCGTCGCGTGGAATCCGCCCGCACGCTGGTGGACTCGCTCGCCGACGCCCCCGGCCTGCGCGCATTGCGCGACGACACCCGTGCGCGTGCGCGGCGACGCTGGATGCGGGCCGGTTTCGCGGTCGCCGCTTCGCTGTGCATCGTGGCGCTGGGCGCGCTGGCGCTGCGGCCGCAACTGTCGGACGCGGCCTACCAGCAGATCCGCGACGCGATCACCGGCAATGTCCATCGCACCGATGTCGGCCAGCGCTCGGTGGTGACGCTGGAGGACGGCTCGGTGATCACCCTCAACACCGACAGCCGCGTCTGGGTCGATTATTCCGACGCCATCCGTGCGGTGACGCTCGAGCGCGGCCAAGCTCTGTTCAAGGTTGCCGAAAACCCCGCGCGTCCGTTTGTGGTGCATGCCGGCGCGCGCCAGGTGACCGCGCTGGGCACGGAATTCGAGGTGCGCATGGCGGATCGCCGGTTCGAGGTCACCCTGCTCGAGGGGCGTGTCGCGGTTACCCACGGTCGACAGCGCGGCGCCCTGGGCGGGGTGCGCGAGGCGGAACTCGCGCCCGGGCAGCAGTTCATCGCCGTCGCCACGGCGCCGCCGCGGGTGCGCGTTGCCGACGTGCAGCGCCAGGTCAGCTGGCGGCACGGGCAGGTGGTGTTCCAGAACGAGCGCCTCGACGACGCCGTGGCGGAAATGAACCGTTATTCCCGACATCGTGTGGTGCTCGACGATGCCGCGCTCGGTGCTGTAAAGATCAGTGGCGCCTTCAACACCGGCGATACCGCGATCTTCGTCGAGGCGCTGACCACGTATTTCCCGATCGACCATACCAGCGGCGACGGCGACGTCATCGTCTTGAAGTCACGCGGGCCCGGTCACGGCTGAGCTGCGCGCTCCTGTGCCTGCGACGCGGCGGGCAGCCGTCGGTATGGCGTCTTTGCGCCTGGCATCGCGATCGCTGCGGCACGCGGCCGCGAAATGCTGCAATGCACGATCACCAGGATCCCCGCGATAGCTGGCACGATGTGTTATGCGTAAAATGCAAAGCGCATCACAATCTTGTTGCGATGGGTTCGGATTTTTTGCGCTACGACGTCTTGACTAAACGGAGGCCGCACAGGATGTGCCGATCCTGGGA
>JBOHYD010000456.1:0-10239 GCA_050737635.1 Luteimonas sp.
CAAGTTTGCCTACGGCCTGCGCCTGCCGATCAGCAATCACAAGTTCTTCGCGATCGGCGAGCCCAAACGCGGCGATGTGATCGTGTTCAAACCGCCGCAGGCGCCCGAGCAGGACTGGATCAAGCGCATCATCGGCTTGCCCGGCGATAGGATCAGCTATCGCGACAACATGATCAGCGTGAACGGCGAGCGCTTCGCATACCAGCGCGTCGGCGATTACCTCGGTAAGGGCAGCGGTGCGGAGATGACCGGGGCCAGCCTGCTGACCGAGCAACTGCCCGGCCGTGCGCACTCGGTGCTGGAAATCGACAAGGTGCCTTACGTCGACCAGGGCGACGGCGAATGGACGGTGCCGGCCGGGGAGTATCTGGTGATGGGCGACAATCGCGACCGCAGCGAGGACGGCCGCTTCTTCGGATTTCTGCCCGAGGGCAATATCCGCGGCAAGGCGTTCCTGATCTGGCTCAATTGTGATGAACTCTCGCGTCTGTGCAGCAAGAATTTCGACACATCCAGGATCGGCAGCAGCATCCAGTAATCCGCCAACCGTTGACGTCATTGAGGGCAAGGCAATGAGGCGCAAGCAGCAAGGCGTCACCCTGATCGGGTTCATGATCGTGCTGGCCGTGGTCGGCCTGTTCGCGTACGTCGGCATGAAGCTGTTCCCGATGTATTCCGAATACTACTCGGTCAAACAGGCGCTCAAGGGCCTGCATAACGAACCCGGCATCGCCGAGCAGGATCCGGCCAGGGTCAAGGATCTGTTTTTCCGGCGGCTGTACATCAGCTACTCCAATAACGTCAAACCGGAAAACGTCAAACTCGAGCGCGGCCCGAGCGGCGGCTGGAAGATGGATATCGATTACGAGGTCCGCAAGGAGTTGCTCTACAACCTCGACGTGGTCGGCAAGTTCCATGCGACCGAAAACCTCGACAATCGCGGTGCCGGTGCCGGTACCTGACGGCCACCACTACGCGGGCCACGTCTTCGCCGACCAAGACCTACTGGCGCAGGCGCTGACTCACCGCAGCGCCGGTGCGCCGCACAACGAGCGCCTGGAGTTTCTCGGCGACGCGGTGGTCGGCCTGATCGTCGCCGAAGCGCTGTACCGGCGCTGGCCGAAAGCCGACGAGGGCGCACTCACGCGCGCGCGCGCCGAACTGGTGCGCGAGTCGTCACTGGCGACGATCGCGCGCATCCTCGGCATCGGCGGTCAGCTGATCCTCGGCCCCGGCGAGATGAAATCCGGCGGCCATCGCCGCGACTCGATCCTGTCCGACGCGCTCGAAGCGCTGATCGGCGCGATCTATCTCGATGCCGGTTTCGCAATCTGCCGCGATGTGGTGCTGCCGTGGTTCGACGACGCCATCAACCACACCCCTGCCGGCAAGGTCGGCAAAGATGCCAAGACGCGACTGCAGGAATGGCTGCAGGCGCGGCAGCGCGCCTTGCCGGTGTACGCGCTGATCTCCGAATCTGGGGATGACCACGCCAAACTGTTTCGCATGTGCTGCACAATCGCCGAGCCGCTGCTGTCGGCGGAAGGCGAGGGCGTGTCCCGTCGGGTCGCCGAGCAGGCCGCCGCCGAGGCCGTGCTGGAGATACTGGAGGACTGAGGCGGCTGGTCGCCACGACTGCAATCATCATCGCCCGGCGGGTCACCCGCCGCGGTTACTCTGTGCCCGGCATCCACCAGGATTCCGGCACCTGAGTGGGGTCAAGCGTCAGCCGTACGGGAAGCAACCCCCCCGCGCGCCCAACGGTACTGCTTTAAGCCCTACGTCAAGGTGCTCGTCATCGGTAAGCATGTGCCGACGACACCTCGCTGTCAGCCGTTGGAGCAGATCAGCCTTGCGGTTGCCGGCCGATACGGCAACAGGTCACCGATGTGGCGATCCAACGCGGTCGGCAGTCGCCTCAGCACGTCGCTCAGCCAGGCATGCGGCTGGTGATCTCGTGTGGATGCGACATTTACTGGATATCAGGCGGGTTGCGCTTTTGGCGCCGTATAGGAGTGCAACATGGCCATGGCCTTTTCTTGGATCTGCACAGCCTGCTCGTGAGGCAATGAGTGTTCGTCGGAACCCAGCGAGAACTCGAATCGCCCGGCAAAGCTGGAAATGGCCAGAAGATTGGCGGGCGACGGCTCCAGCATGCCGGAGATGCCACGGATGGCCTGAAGGCGGAAATCATGGTAATCCTCTGCCAGTTCCAGCCGCCCCAGATAACTCAGGGTGACAGGCCGCTCGGCAGGCCTGGACACGCCCAAGGCCAGCATCTGGCCGTAACTCCCATGCAGGCGCTCCAGGGCAAGCAGACGGGCGTACACGGTTGGGCCAAGCCGACCGATCTTCTGGGTCATATCCGCTTTAACCATGCGCGTCAATGCCCAGAAGTCGGCCTCGGCAGATCCGCCGTCGGGCGTCCTGCCCAGCGATAGCGGAACCGTTGCCGACGTCGGAAACAGGCTATCGGCCTTCAGGCCGGGCAGATACCGGCGCAGATCCACCGATCCCTGAAATTTCTTGGCGCCTTTCGCGCCGCGCACCGCACGAAACGCCAACATGATGGACACGCTGATCGCAATGAACGCACTGACGCCTTCGGCCTTGCAGCGCTCCAACAGCGCTCTCGAAGCGAGGTCGTCGAGCGCCCAGAAGTTGCGATAGACCTTGCCGTAAACACCATAAGGGTGGTCTGGGTCGGGCTGGCGAACCAACGGTCGCGCGAACCACAGAAACGCCTTCAATAACGCAGCATTTCTGCGGATCTTGCGCTGCAGACGGCGATCCGTCAGCACCTCAGCAGGAACCAAATCTTCAAACGTGTCGAGTGTGCTGTAACTGCCGATATCGCGATCGGGTTGGTCGCACAACAACAAGATTTCACGCAGCAATGTCACCAGCGACAGCCCGTCGCAGACCGCGTGATGACAGATCAGCACAAGCTCGCTTTCGTCTTCTCCACGCAGCCACGCCAGTCTGGCCAACGGCTGCTGGTTGCCGTCGAATCGCTGCAGCAGCTCGTGCGTGGATGCATCGATCCATGCGTCGCTGCTCTGCCGCTCAAGGACCCGTAGCGGAATCGGTGGTGGCGACGCCTGCAGCTCGAACCAAGGCCGCCCCACTTCGCTGACGATCAGGCTGCGCAGTATCGGGTGTTTGGCCTGCACGCGCGCCAGCGCCTGGTGCATCCGATCTTCGGCGATGTGGCCGCGAATACAGGCCATGATCATGACATTCACTGGTAACTGCCCGTCTAGATACAACACACGCTCATACAATGCCAGCGGTCGCTTCATGATGTCTTTGCTTTCTCGTTGTTCAGCTGGCCGTATACGCCATAAAAGGTCTCTTCGATCGCATCCGCGGCACGTCGGCGGGCTATCGAGCCGGACTCCATCAAGGTTTGTATTGTATGGCATGCCGCGCCGACATCAGGTTTCAGCAATTGGCGTAGCTTGCCTGTCAGGGAGCTGAGGTCGTTGGAATCTTCCAGTGCCATACCGCAGCCTAGATGTTCCACACGCCTAGCATTGTCAAGCTGGTCGCTAAAGCTCGGTATAATCAATTGCGGTACGCCGGAAAGCAAGGCTTGTGCTGTTGTACCAATGCCGCCATGGTGCACGACGATGCTGACCCTGGGCAATAATAGGTTGAGCGGCAGGTAGTTTGCATGCACTACCGTCTCAGGCAGTGCGGGGAGCTGATCGGCAGCTCGCGTCAAGAAAATGCCGCGTTGCCCCAGGGTTTGTAATGCCTTCAGCGCGGCTTCGAAGAAACTCCTGCACTTTTGCGCCTCCGTGCCCGGGGTAAACACGATCGGCGGCGGGCCGGCTTGGAGAAATTGCTCCAGGCGATAAGGCAGCTGGGTTTCCATGGTGTTGGCGTTAAACAAGGGAAAGCCGGTTAGCGTCACCTGACTCGGCCAATCGGCGGGTGGCCGGTAATACCAATCGTAGAATAGGCCGATAATTTTCTGCGGCGAGTGCCACCACTGGCTGACAACGTAACGAGGCAGCGGCAGTTCCAATTGTTTGGCGGACGTCTTCAACAGCATGCGAAAAAACGGATCCATGACCGTACGCTCTACGCTGTGGAGCAGCAGCTTGCGAACGAAATAGGGCAGTTTGGCGAACCAACGCAACGACTTAATGGACGGCGGGTCCCTGAGTGAATATAGGTTGGCCGGGGCTAGCAGGGTCGACACATATGGGATGCCATATTTCTCATGCAGCAGCCTGGCAACAATGAACAGGAGCGGCGGCGCAATCAGTATGGTCTGCTCATCGATCCGGCTGCGTGCCAGCTCGCAACATTCATAGACTTTAGTGGTAGCGATCTTGCAATAGCTTTTGATTTTTGCCGCTATACCGAGGCCTTGCGTGGCCCGAACGAAATCTTGTTTTTCTTCGACGCCAAGGAAGCTCACTGCTTCAAAACCACATGCTTGCGCGGCGTCAAGATGTTCGGCGGTGGTGATGAATACGATTTGATGACCGCGAGCAAGCAATTCGCAACCAATGCCAAGGTGCGGATGGATATCGCCATCGGAGCCTGCGGCAAAGATGATGGCTTTCATTTATGCTGTCTCATAGGCAGTGACTGGGGCAGAACTTCAATGCCAATTCAGGCTTGAATGCAGATCTAAGGCTATCCTGAATTGGATTCAGAAGTACAGGTTCTGGCGTCACGTTTCAGTGGGGCAAGTTCAGATTTTCTTTTCACGACCTGACCAGCATTGATGTCGAGGCGCTATCTTATCGTCGCTGAAACCCAGCGCTGAACAGGTCCCGCCATGCTCCCCCTTCCCCATCGTGCCGGCCACGTGGCCGTCATCGGTCGACCGAATGTCGGCAAGTCAACTCTGGTGAATGCACTGGTCGGGGCCAAGGTCAGCATCGTTTCCAACCGGCCGCAGACCACGCGGCATCGCTTGCTCGGCATCGCCACGTTTGCCGCGACCGACAGCGCACCGGCCGGCCAGCTGCTGTTGGTCGACACGCCCGGCCTGCACAGCGAGCAGAAGGGCGCGATGAGCCGGATGATGAATCGCGCCGCGCGCGGTGCGGTCGAGGGCGTCGATGTGGCATTGCTGGTGGTCGAGGCCGGCCGCTGGGACGACGACGATGCGCTCGCTTACGCGGCGCTGCGCGAGGCCGGCGTGCCGGTGGTGCTGGCGGTCAACCAGATCGACAAGCTGCGCGATCGCGCCACACTGCTGCCGTATCTGCAGAAAGCGTCGGCCGAGCGCGACTTTGCCGGCGTGCATCCGATCTCCGCGCTCAAGCGCAACGGCCTCGACGCGCTGGTCGCGACGTTGCTGCTGCTGCTGCCCGAGCAGCCGCCGCTGTACGGCGAGGACGAGATCACCGACAAGAGCCAGCGCTTCCTCGCCGGCGAGCTGGTGCGCGAGCAGCTGATGCGCCAACTCGGCGCCGAGCTGCCGTATGCGACGACGGTGGAGATTGAATCCTTTGTCGAGGACACCGAGAACAGCCGCACCCCGATGCTGCGCATCGGTGCGGTAATCTGGGTCGAGCGCGAGGGCCAGAAAGCCATCGTGATCGGCAAGTCCGGCGCGCGCCTGCGCGATATCGGCACCAAGGCGCGGCTGCAGATGGAGCGGCTGTTCGGCAGCAAGGTGTTTTTGCAGACCTGGGTGCGCGTGCGCGAGGGCTGGTCCGACGACGAGGCGGCGCTGCGGACGTTGGGGTATGGGGAGTAGCGAGAAGCAAGTGGAGAGGGGCGAGAAACGAGTGAAGAGGAGTGAGAAACGAGTGAAAGCGGTGCCCGGGCCAGCGTTGATCTTCTCTCGTTTCTCGCCCCTCATCGCTCGTCCCTAATCTCTAGTGCGCTACCTCGCCCAGCCCGCCTACGTCCTGCATGCGCGTGCGTGGCGCGAAACCAGTTTGCTGCTGGAAGTGCTGACTGCGGACTATGGCCGCCTCGGTTTGGTCGCGCGCGGCGTGCGGGGGCCGAAGCGGCAGGTGCTGAAAGCTGCGCTGCAGCCGCTGCAGCACATCCGTTTCGACGCCGTGCAGCGCGGCGAGCTCGCGCAGCTGGTCAACGCCGAAGCGATCGATGCCGCACCGCGGCTGCGCGACGAGGCGATGCTCGCCGGCCTCTACGTTAGCGAGCTACTGATGCGGCTCGCGCCGCGGCAGGATCCGCAGAGCGAGCTGTATGCGATCTACGGCCAGCTGCGCGATCGGCTGCGCGCGGTCGCGCCGCTGGCATGGACGCTGCGCCGCTTCGAGCGCGACCTGCTCGACGCGCTCGGTGTCGGTTTCGATCTGCAACACGACGGCGACGGCGCAGCGATCGATCCCGCCGCACGCTATCGGCTCGATCCCGAGCACGGACCGCGCCGCCTGCTCAGCGAGCGCGGCGCAGGCGGTGATCGCGATCACACCGTCAGCGGTCGCGCATTGCTGGCGCTGGCCGCCGATCGCGCGCCGGATGCCGATGAGCTGCCCGGACTGCGCCGCGCGCTGCGCCCGGTGCTGGCCTTCCACCTCGGCGGGCGCGGGCTGAAGTCGTGGGAACTGATGGCCGAGCTCGGACGCATCGCTGCCAGCCCTCAGGGCGGTGACAGCACCTCTTGACACGCGGCGTCGAAGGCCGCCAGCGCGCGGACCGAATCCGGCGCGTCGTGCAGCGCGCCGACGGCGGCACTCAGCCGCGCTGCGCCGACAAAGCCGCCGCTCGCGCGCAGCCGGTGCAGGGCTGCCCGCAACGCGCCGTCGTCGGCGCGCTGCACGGCGTCTCGTATCGACGCGCGCACGGCAGGCAGTTCGCCGACAAACAGCGCGCGCAGCGCGTCGACATGGTTGCGCTGGCCGTTCAACGCGCGCATCGCAGCAGCGTCGTCCCACACCGGCAGCGACGCATCGGCATCGCGTGCGGCGGCTGTCGGCTCATCGCGGGTTACGCCGAGGGTGGCCGCATCGGCAATGCATGGCCGGATAGGCAGCAGTGCGCGGCGGATCGCGTCGTGCAGTGTCGCGGCGGTCATCGGCTTGGTCAGCGTCGCGGCGAAGCCGGCGGCGATCAGCGCATCATGCGCAGCACGGTCGGGTGTCGCGGTGTGCGCCAATGCCGGAGTCGTCCGGTTCGACTCGCGCAGTCGCGCCAGCAGTGCGGCACCGCTGCCGTCGGGCAGGTTGGCGTCGATCAGCCACAGCGCATAAGTGTGTCGGTCGGCCAAGGCCAGCGCGGCAGCGACGCTGTCGGCGGCGTCGACCTCGGCCGGCAACGTGGCAATCGCCGCGGACAGGTAAGCGGACGTCACCGGATCGTCTTCGACCAGAAGAATGCGAGCTGCCATGTCGGCCTCCTCGTGCGTCGCTATGCTGGCGGCCATGCTTGCACCGATCCTACAACGCCCGCCGACAGCACGGCGAATCGGCCGCGGGCTGTCGCGCCGCACGCTGTTGGCATGCGTGCTGTCGGTCGGCCTGTTGTCGATGGGCCTGCTGTCGATGGGTTTGTCGACAGCGCAGGCGCGGACCGCCAGCGCGCGCATCGCGCGCGTCACCACACCGGTGGCGACGCTGCATGGCGTGAGCGTGCGGCTCGACTGGCGCGACGGCGCCGCGCAGGGTGAGCTGAACTTGCGCGCCGATCGCATCGAGGCGGTCGATCTCGGCTACCGCTTCCGCGACCTCGCGTGGCGCTGCCCGCTGTCGCGCGACGGTCGCGGCGGCTGGCATTGCGATGGCGAACTGCGCGCGGCGGGCGGCGCGCCGATGCGGCTCGCGCTCGATCTCGGCACCGCGACCACCGCTGCCACGCTGTCGCGAGGTGCCTCGCGCGTGGCATTGCAGCGCAGCGCAGCGACGCCGGACGACACCACGCTCGACCTGATCCGCGTGCCGCTGGCCTGGACCCAGGCGCTCGCGTCGCAGGCGTGGGCGGCGGGGCGGCTGACCGGCGGCACCCTCGACGGGCCGATCCGCGTGCACACGCCGACGCGCGGTCCGCTGCGCGTCGATGCCGCGCTGAGCCTTGCCGACGGCGCGATCGACACGGCGGATGCGTCGATTGCCGCGCAAAAACTCGCCGGCAGCATCGCGATCGACTACCGCCGCTTCGATGCCAGCACCCTGCTCGGCGTGGCCGGCACGCTGCGCGGCGGCGAGCTGCTGTTTGGCGGCACCTACATCGCGCTGCCGGCGTCGCCGGTGGCGTTGCAACTCGAGGCGATGCAGCGCGACGGCGAGGGTTGGACGCTGCCGTCGTTTCATTGGCGCGATGGCGAGGCACTGCTCGTCGACGGCAGCGCCGCGCTGACGCCCGCGCTCGACATCGACCGTCTCGATCTGCGCATACACAGCGCCGATGCCGCCGTATGGCCGGCGCGCTATCTGTCCGGGCAGCTCGGCGTGTCCGGACTGGCCGGTTTGCAACTGCGCGGCGGCCTTGATGCGCAGCTGGCGTTTGCGCACGGCGACCTGGCGATGGCCGACGCACGCCTGCGCGACGTGGCGTTGCACGCGGCCGACGATCGCTTCGCATTCGAGGGGCTCGACGGCGACCTGCGCTTTTCGTCCGACGCCACCGCCGTCGACAGCACGCTGCGCTGGCGTTCGGGGGCGTTGGACGGTATCGCGTTCGGCGCAGCGCAGATCGGCTGGCGCAGCGCCAACGGCGAATTGACCACGCGCGCGGCGATCGCGGTGCCGATGCTCGACGGCAGCTTCCGCTTCGACACGCTGACGTTGCGGCCGCCGAAAGGCGATCGCGGCCTGTCGATGGATTTCGCATTGACCCTCGACCGCCTCGACATCGGCAAGCTGTCGGCCTCGCTCGGTGGCCCGGCGTTCCGCGGCACGCTCAGCGGCCGCATTCCGGCCGCGCGCTACGCCAACGAGCGCATCGACTTCGACGGCGGCCTCGCGGTGCAGGCCTTCGACGGCACGATCGCCGCGACGTCGTTGTCGATGGAGCGGCCGTTCGGCGTCGCACCGACGCTGTCGGCCGATCTCGCGCTGCAGTCGCTCGATCTGCAGTCGATCACCGAAGTGTTCGGCTTCGGCAGCATCAGCGGCCGTCTTGACGGGCGTATCGCTGGCCTGCGCCTGGTCGACTGGTCGACCAGCGCCTTCGACGCCGAACTGCACACGGTGCCGACGCGCGGCGTGCGCCAGCGCATCAGCCAGCGCGCGGTGCAAAACATCTCCAGCGTCGGCGATGCGTCATTCGTGACCAGCTTGCAGGGCCGGCTGATCGGCCTGTTCGACGACTTCGGCTATCGCCGCATCGGTATCTCCTGCCGGCTGAGCAACGAGGTCTGCGCGATGGGCGGGCTGCGTTCAGCGGACAACACCTTTACTATTGTCGAAGGTTCCGGCATTCCACGGCTCGACGTGGTCGGCTTCAACCGGCAGGTCGACTGGCCGGTACTGGTCGAGCGCATCGAGGCGGTCGGCAGCGGCGACCTCCAGCCGGTGTACAAATAAGCCTCAATCATCTCACCCGCGATCGATACCACGATCAGCCAACCACTTTTTTGGAGATACCGCATGCGCCGCTGGATGGGACTGCCGATCGTCGTCGCGCTGGCGCTCACCGCCTGCGTCACCATCAATGTGTATTTCCCGGCCGCCGAGGCCAAGGAAGCGGCAAAAGAGTTTGTCGATAAGGTGATCGGCGACGATGTGCAACCCGCACCGCCCGCGCCGGCAAGCGGCGGCGGCGTGTCGATGCGCGGGTTGCGCGCGCAGCCGGTCGCGTTCGCCGTATCGTCGCCGGGCTTCGATCCGCTGATGCTGCTCGGCATCGCACCGGCCCATGCGCAGGCGCAACCCGACATCACCGTGCGCACGCCGGCGATCGAGGCGATCCGCGCGCGCATGAAGGGCCGCTTTGATACCGCGCTGCGGCAGCATTTCGACGCCGGCGCGCTCGGCTTCAGCAGCGACGGCAGCATCGCGGTGCACGACGCGGCGAAGGTCGGATTGTCCGACCGCGTCGCGGTCAACCAGGCCGTCGCCGACCAGAACCGCGACGCCAGCGCGGTCTACCGAGAGATCGCGGTGGCCAACAACCACCCCGAATGGGAAGCGCAGATCCGCAGCGTGTTTGCCAGCCAGTGGGTCGAACGCGCAAAGCCCGGCTGGTGGTATCAGGACGCCGGCGGCTGGAAGCAGAAGTGACATTGCCGTCATCCCGGCGCAGGCCGGGACCCGGTTAATTTGGCCGTCATCCCGGCGCAGGCCGGGACCCATGTTGGAG
>JBOHYD010000457.1:0-3001 GCA_050737635.1 Luteimonas sp.
TCGACTCGTCGGCGAGCTCGCCGGCTAGGTCGATCGGCTGCGACAGCCGTTCCGACTTGCTTGCGCGCAAGTGATCGATGGCCTTGTTGCGGGCAATCTGCGCCAGCCAGGTGATCGGGCTGGCCCGGTCGCCGTCATACAAGCCTGCTTTGCGCCAAATCGCCAGATACACATCTTGCAATGCCTCTTCCGCCTGGGTGCGTTCGCACAAGATACGCACGCAGATGCCGAATAGTTTCGCCGAGGTGCGTTGGTAGAGATTTTCAAAGGCGGCGCGGTCACCGCCGGCGGTGGCGGCCAGCAGCGTGCGGAGGTGATCACGATCGACGTCAGCGAGGTCCGTTGCGACTGTCATGGTCTGGAATGGCATGCGGTGGAAGGCTTATCTTGGCACGGCGGCCGTCGCGCCGGGGATCACGTCCGGTCGGCCTGCGTCATCTGCGCGGCATCGATCGACAAGCCGTCGATGCGTGAGGCGATCGCCGGGCATCAGTTGGACCTTGGCTGCAGCCGAGGAGGATCGCCACGGACGCAATGCGATCGTCATCGGTCGCACCTGCGAGGGCATGTCAGTCCGGCGCCGTCGCGGTGCGCAGCACCGGGTACAGGTTGTAACGCTCGTCCCACGATGGCGACAGCCGGTAGAAGAACTCCAGCCGCGCCTGCGGGCTGTTCGCAAACTCGGCATCGCTGGCGATGCGCTGCTCGAAACGCGCCTTCAGCGCCGGGTCCCGGGCCAGCATCGCGCGGGCGACGTCCTCGGCGACATAGGCTTCCATGTATTCCTTGCGTTCGAAGGCGTTGTTGAACGCGCCCCACGCGACCAGCGCATCGGGGGCTTGCGGTTCGAGCAGGGCCATCGCCAGCCGCGCCTTCGGTTGCGCGATCGGCACAAACAGTGCGCCGGGGCCGACATCGCGGGTCTCGGCCTTCCACGCACCCTCGAGCGTCGTGCGCTGACGGCCCTCGACCGACTGCGCGGTCAGCGTCGCGGTGTCGGCACGGAAGGTTTCGACGGCTGATGGCGGCAGCGCCGTGGCCAGCGTGCGGAAGGCGATGCCGTGCTGCCGGAGCTTGGCGCCGACCGACGCCGCGTGCGCGGCCGGCACCAAATAACCGGCCGTCGGCGCGACCACGACGCGGTCGGGGACGATCTCGTCGCGCAGCGGCAGCTTCCACACCTGCGGGACGGTGTCGTCGTAGCGGGTCATCAGCGCGCCGGACACCTCGGAGAGCGTGCGCGTGTAGGCATAGCCGAGAAAATCGATCGTGCGTACGCTGTCGGTGGCCTTGTAGTCGAGCGCCACGCGGCTGCCGCGGAGTTGTTGCGCGCGCGCATCGGCGGCGGCGGCGAGTGCCAGCCAGTCGCGGCCGTGGCGCGCGGTCTGGTCGAGCACGGCGATGATGGTGTTGCGGGTCACCCGCACGCGGGTCGGGTAGTCCTTCCACGCATGTGTCTCGACCAACATCGCGTAGCGGTTGCGCAACTGAAAATAGCCGTGCGAGAAGCGCGGTGGCGCGACGCCGTCGACGAAGCCCGATTGCGGTTCGTCGTCGCGCACGAACGCCGGATAGAAGCTCAGCGGCAGCGAGCCCTGCTGGCGCACCGCGTCGATGACGTCGTCGCGCAGCGCACGGCCGGCCGGCTGCAATGCCGGATCGCCGGAATACACCGGCTCGACCTGGTACGCCACGTCGTGCCGGAACTTGGCACCGTTGGTGACATGCAGGTCGACGGTGAGGATCGGGTCCCAGGCCTCGATCAGCGCCAGCATCGCCTGCATTTCCGCCGTGTCGGCCTTCATATAGTCGCGGTTGAGGTTGTAGCCCTGCGCGGTGGTGCGCCAGCCCATTTCCTCGGGCCCGACCTGGTTGGGCCGGTGCCACGGCCCGAAGCGCTCGTGGCCGTCGATGTTGAACACCGGCACGAACAGCAGCACCTGCCGGTCGAGATCGCCTTTCGCGGCGCTGCCGTCGAGCACCTGACGCAGCGCGAGGAAACCGGCATCCTTGCCGTCGATCTCGCCGGCGTGGATGCCGCCCTGCACCAGCAGCACCGGGACATGTTTGGCGCGTGCGTCGGCGGGCGTGAGCGCGCCGGTGCGCGTCGCGACGATCGCCTTCATCGGCCGACCTTCGGGCGTGGAGCCGAAGTCGATGCAGCGCACCGCGTCCGGATAGCGCTGCGCAAACGCCGCGCACAGCGCGATGACCTCGTCGTAACGGCCGGTCTTCACCAAGCCTGAGCGCTCCGCCAGCGTGGTCAGCGGCCGGTCGGCGGCCAATGCGGCGGCGGGCAGTATCGCGAGGACGGTGGCGAGCAAGCGTTGGTATCGGCCGGGTCTGGTCATGTCGGTGGTGGGTCGGATGAAGAATTCCCGATGATGCCCGCATCCGCACCCGCGCCCCAAGTGCCGATGGCGATGTGCGCGCTGGCATAGCGCAGCGGCGGAAGCCGCGCCCGCGCGACGGGATCGCCCACGCCCATCAGCCGAGCATCGCCGATGCGCTAGGCTTTCACCTCCCTGGCCACGAATCCGCCGATGACGACGCCCGCAGCAGCCATTGTCCAAGGCCACGGGCGCATGCCCCGGCAGATCCCCTACATCATCGGCAACGAGGCCTGCGAGCGTTTCAGCTTCTACGGCATGCGCAACATCCTGACGCCGTTCCTGGTGTCGACGCTGCTGCTGTACGCACCGGAGGCCGAACGCGCGGGCATCGCCAAGGACGTGTTCCACAGCTTTGTGATCGGCGTGTATTTTTTCCCGCTGCTCGGTGGCTGGCTGGCCGACCGGTTCTTCGGCAAATACAACACCGTGTTGTGGTTTTCGTTGATCTATTGCGCCGGTCACGCGTGCCTGGCGATCTTCGAGAATGACCGCAGCGGCTTCTACACCGGCCTGTTTCTGATCGCGCTCGGCTCCGGCGGCATCAAGCCACTGGTGGTGTCGTTTGTCGGCGACCAGTTCGACCAGAGCAACAAGGCCAAGGCCAAGAT
>JBOHYD010000458.1:0-5073 GCA_050737635.1 Luteimonas sp.
GGCCGAAACCGTTGTTCCAGTTGTGCTGGAACGCCAGCTCAAGCCCGAACAGCTCCCCGCCGGCACCGTTGCGCGGCCGGGTGATGTCGTAAATCTCAAACTGCCCGGTGGTGACGTTGAACTGCAATTCTTGAGCCAGCTGACTGACGATGAACGTACGCACGTCCTTGTAGAACGCGGTAGCCGCCAGCAAGCTGGCATCGCTGAAATACCATTCGGCCGAGATGTCGTAGTTGTTGGAGTGGTAGGGATTGAGGTCCGGGTTGCCGCCGCTGCCGGTGTTGACCGTGTCGCGCAGCACCGCGAATGACGATAGGTCATTGAAGTTGGCGCGTGAAAGCGTGCGCGAGGCAGCAAAGCGCAGGACCACGTCATGATCCAGATCGAAGGCCAGGTTCAGGCTCGGCAACCAATCGTCATAAGTTTTCTGGAAGGCGTTGGGGATCAACCCGGCCGGGGTGCGGGTCTGGCCGACGCTGGCCTGATCGGTATGCACATAGCGCAAGCCTAGGTTGCCGCGGACCAGATCGCCGCCAAAGTTCAGCTGCGCATAGGCGCTGCTGATCTTCTCCTGGACATCGAACGAGCCTTCCGGCCGATCCACCAGCGCGTTGTTCTCCGGCACGCTGCGCAGCAAGGCGCGCAACGCGTCGCGATCGACAGTTGCCCAGCCCCGCAGGCCACCGCCGGCGTTGAGGCCGTCGAGAAAATCGTCCGGTGCGGTACCGCCGAAGAACTCCGCCAGCGACCGTCCGCGCAAACCCGCGACGCTGGCAATGCGATCGGTTTGTCCGGTCTGGTGGTCGCGGTACTTGGCGCCGAACTGCAGGCGGTTCACCATCCCCCAATCGACGCCCAGCGAGTAATCGCCCTGCAGGTAATGCTCCTCGTCGCGGGTGGGCTGCTGCCGCAGTTCGCCGAGGGCGATATTGGACAGGGCTGCCGGATCGGCCGGGTCGCGATCGAAATCGACCGAGGCCGATTCCCGGCCGATGTGGTAGCTGTAGCCGCCGCGGCTTTCGAATTCGAGGAAGTTCTGCTGCTGGGTGCCGCCTTCGGCCTTGGTCGTGCCGGCCTCGGCCGACGCATCCCAGGCATAGCCGTGCCAGTCGAGCTTGAGATTGAGCGAATAGGTCTCGACCTCGGCCTCGCGGTCGATGGCATCGAGCACGGTCAAGGCGCCGTCGTTGAACGTCGCGTCGGTGACCACGCCATTGCGCACGCTGGCGCTGGTGGCACAGCTTGGGCAGCTATTGGTGAAGGCGTAGCGGCTCTGGTTGAAATTGTCGTACTCACCCTTGATGTACAGGCCGGTGAGATTCACTTCAAACTGGTCGCTGGGCTTGCCCTGCACGCCGAAAGTGAAACTGGTGCGGACGCGTTCCTGCTCGAACAGGGCGGCATTGATCGCATTGGGGAAGGTCGCGGCGCGGTCGGTGCCGGTCAGGGTCGGAAAACCGCCCCTGGCATCGGTCGAGGCGACGGTCGGATAGCTGAAGACCTCGACACCATCGCGGCGCAATTGTTCCTTGGAATACAGGGTGGAGAACAACAGGCCGAAGGTTTCGCCGGGGTTTTTCCAGCTGAACAAACCCGAGCCGCTGGGCCCGCCTTCGCTGGCGCGGTCGTTGTAGGCGTAACCGAACGAGGCGTTGACGGTATTGTTGGGCAGGTCCAGTGGTCGGCGCGTACGCACGATCACAGTGCCGCCGGTGCTGCCCTCGTCGATGCGCGCTTCCGGTGTCTTGTAGACCTCCAGCCGGCCGACGATTTCCGGTGACAGCAGGGTGTAGTTGAAGCTGCGGCCCGGCGCATCCAGGATCAGCCAGTCCGCCGAGGCGATGGTCTGACCGTTCAGCAAGGTGCGGCTGAGTGCCGCGGAGGTGCCGCGGATGCTGACCTGTTCGCCCTGGCCGAAATTGCGGTCGACGGTGATGCCGGGGATATGCGATAGCGATTCGGCGACGTTCTTGTCCGGAAACTTGCCGATGTCCTCGGCGGTGATCGCCTCGACGATGGCGTCGGCATTGCGCTTGGTTTGCAGCGATTGCTGCAGGCTGCCGCGGATCCCGCGCACGATGACATGGTCGAGATCGGTGGCCTGGGTTGGTGGTGTATCTGCGCTGGAGGGTTGTTGCGCCAGCGCCGGGATGCTGCCGAGTGCGACCAGGATGGCGGCCGATAGCGTGGTTTGTTTGCGGAGCGTCATGGGTATCCCCTTGCTTCCAGAGTGGTCGACCGGGTGCGCCGGTCAGTCTTCGCGCAACTGCTGCATAGACCAGCTTGCGGCGCCGATGATCCCGAGCCGTTCGTCCTCGATCAGCCGTACCGGCACGCGCTCGAGTACGGCGCGCATCATGTGTTTGCCGAGCAGTCGCGCACGAAACGCGCTGTGGTCAATGAACTCCTTGAGTTGCGGCAAGATCCCGCCGGCGATGTACACCGATCTCGCGCCGCAGATCAACGCCACGTCGCCGATCACGCTGCCGAGCAGTGCGCAAAAGGTCAGCACCGCTTCGCGCGCGAGCCGGTCGCCGTCGCGCGCGGCGGCGCTGATTTCGGTCGGCTTGGACAGGCTAGGCGCAGCGCCGTCGATCGCGCACAGCGCCAAGTACAGATTGCTCAGGCCGGGGCCGGAGACCAGTTGCTCGGTGGCGACGTAGCCATCGCGGCGGCGCATCCAGCGCAGGATCTCGATCTCACGCTCGCTGCCCGGCGCGAATGCGCTTTGGCTGACTTCGCTGGGCAACACCAGGGTGCCGGCGCGGTGCGCGATGCGTACGGCCGCGCCAAGGCCGGTGCCCGGACCGATCACCAGCACCGGCCCGGGCGCCGCCTCGCCCACGTCCGGCGTCAGCAGGGTGGTCGCGTTCGCGGTCATGCATTGGCCGGCGTGCGCGACGGCGTGGAAATCATTGACGAAGCCGATCTGCCGCAAACCCAGCTGCTGCCGTAGCTCGGGCAGGGAGATGCGCCAGGGCAGGTTGGCGCTGATCACGGCATCGTCCAGGACCACGCCGGGGCAGGCGATCGCGATCCGGTCGATGCCCGCGCCGGCATTGGCGGCAATGAACTCGCCGAGGGCGGCGGTCAGGCTCGGATAGTCGGCGCTGGCGTAGTTGTGCCAGGCCAGCACCGCGATCGTGCCGTCGTCCGCGGCGCGGACCAGGCCGGCGCGTACATGGGTGCCGCCGACATCGGCGGCGATGAATTCACCAGTCATCTGTCGCCACCTGCGCGAGCTCGCATGCGCGCGGTGTTGCGAATGCGCGCGAGCCTCGTAGGAACCCTCCCTGCGTCGATCTGAAGTTTCTAGGCAGCGAGGGTGAAGCGATACTGACAACGTTGTCAAGTGTATGATCACTCTTCGGCCGGTGATTGCAGCGCGGCGGTGGAGACCATCGCCTGCAACTGATGGGCCTAGCGGACGGGAGCGTCGCGATGATCGTTCCCACCAAGAAATGACAACGTTGTTCCCATGCGCGGAGTTCGAAGCGATGTCCATATCAAGCTCAGACACCGACCGCAGCCACCTCGGCTCAATCGCCATCGTCGCTGCGCTGTTCTTCATTTTCGGTTTTGTCACCTGGTTGAACGGGCCGCTGATCGGCTTCGCGCAGTTGGCCTTTGACCTGAATGAGTTCAACGCCTTCCTGGTGCCGATGGCGTTTTACCTCTCGTACTTTTTTCTGGCGCTGCCCTCCTCGGCGATCCTCAAGCTCACCGGGATGAAGAAGGGCATGGCGCTGGGCCTGTGGGTGATGGCCGTCGGCGCAGCGGCATTCGGGGAATTCACCACCCAGCGCTGGTATCCGGGTGCGCTGGCCGGGCTGTTCACGCTGGGCGCGGGGCTGGCGATCCTGCAGACGGCGGTCAACCCTTACATCAGTATCCTCGGCTCGATCGACAGCGCGGCGCGGCGTATCGCGGTGATGGGGATCTGCAACAAGTTCGCCGGCATCCTGGCGCCGATCGTGCTTGGTGCCCTGGTGTTGCGGGACATGGGCGATCTCGCCGCGCAGGTGGCGACGGCCGATCCAGCGACCAGAGAAATCCTGCTGGATCGATTTGCCGCCGGTATCCACGCGCCCTATCTGGCGATGGCCGGGGTGCTGGCGCTGCTCGGCGTGGGCGTCGTGTTCTCGCCGCTGCCGGAGATCGATCCGGCAACCGCCAACACGGCATCGGACACCACAGCCGACGGCGGGCGCCGTCGCGGCCTGCGGCAGTTTCCCCACGTCTGGCTGGGGGCGTTGTGCATCTTCACGTATGTCGGCGTCGAGGTGCTGGCCGGCGACGCCATCGGTGCTTACGGGACGGCCCTCGGCCTGCCGCTGGATCAGACCAAGTTCTTCACCTCGTTCACGCTGGCGGCGATGTTGCTGGGCTATCTCGCCGGTCTGGCGCTGATCCCGCGCTACGTTTCGCAGGCGCGTTATCTAGGGGTTTCGGCGTTGCTTGGCATCGGCTTGAGCATCGCTGCCTTTCTCACCGGCGGCTATGTCTCGGTTGGCTTCATCGCCGCGCTCGGCTTTGCCAACGCGATGATGTGGCCGGCGATCTTTCCGCTGGCGATCAAGGGCCTGGGACGCAATACCGAACGCGGCGCGGCGCTGTTGATCATGGGCATCGCCGGAGGCGCGGTCGTTCCGCAAACCTTCGCCTGGCTGAAGCAGTCCTACGATTTCCAGGCGGTGTTTCTGCTGTTGGTGCTGCCTTGCTATCTGTACATCCTGTACTTCGCGCTGCGTGGCCATCGTGCCGGGCAACCGGGCCAGTAAATCGGTGCGCAGCGCCTTTTTCAAGTTCTCGGTCCAACGTCTAGCTCCCGTCACCCACCAACATCGGCCCGCGAACAACATGCAGCCATGAGACCGAGAGTCGCGCGCAGACCTACGATCAAGCACGTCGCCGAACGCGCCGAGGTGTCGCTGAAGACCGTCTCGCGGGTCATCAATGACGAGTCCGGCGTGCGCACGAGTACCCGCGATCGCGTCCACCGCGCGATCGCCGCACTCGACTATCGCCCTGACCCGTCCGCGCGCAGTTTGCGCGGCACCCAGGGCTACACCC
>JBOHYD010000459.1:0-13075 GCA_050737635.1 Luteimonas sp.
ACTGGACGGCGGTCGGCTACACTGCCGTTTTGGCGAACAAGATGCCGTCGATGCTCCCTTCCACCTCCGTTGCTACGGCCCCGTCGGAGGCATCCGCGACCGCCGCCGGGCCGATCGACGGCGCTGCGGCACCGCCGAAGCAGGATTTCATCCGCCAGATTGTCCGCGACGACCTCGCTGCGGCCAAACACCACGCGATCCGTACCCGTTTCCCGCCCGAGCCCAACGGCTATCTGCACATCGGCCACGCCAAGGCGATCTGCCTCGACTTCGGCATCGCGCACGAATTCGGCGGCCGCTGCAATCTGCGCTTCGACGACACCAACCCGGCCAAGGAAGACCCCGAGTTTGTCGCCGCCATCCAGGACGACGTGCGCTGGCTCGGCTTTGCGTGGGCCGAGCTGCGCCATGCCTCCGACTACTTCGAGGTGTTCTACCTCGCCGCCGAGCAGCTGATCCGCCAGGGCGATGCCTTCGTCTGCGACCTGTCCGCCGACGAGGTGCGCGCCTATCGCGGCACGCTGACCGAGCCGGGCCGCGACTCGCCGTATCGCACCCGATCCGTCGACGACAATCTCGATCTGTTCCGGCGCATGCGCCGCGGCGAGTTCAGCGATGGCGCGCGCACCCTGCGCGCGAAGATCGACATGGCCAGCGGCAATATCAACCTGCGCGATCCGGCGCTGTACCGCATCAAGCAAGTCGCGCACCAGAATACCGGCGATGCCTGGCCGATCTATCCGATGTACGACTTTGCGCACTCGCTCGGCGACGCCATCGAAGGCATCACCCACTCGCTGTGCACGCTGGAGTTCGAGGACCACCGACCGTTGTACAACTGGTGCGTGGACCGCGTCGACCTCGCGCATTCGCCTGAACTGCTGGCACCGCTGGCCGCAAGAGGATGGCCGATCGCGGCCGCCAAACCGCGGCAAATCGAGTTCTCGCGGCTCAATATCAACTACACCGTATTAAGCAAGCGCAAGCTCGTCGCGCTGGTCGGCGACGGCCTCGTCGACGGCTGGGACGACCCGCGCATGCCGACCCTGCAGGGCCTGCGCCGTCGCGGCTACACGCCGGCAAGCCTGCGCCTGCTGGTCGACCGCGTCGGCATCAGCAAGCAGAACTCGATGATCGATTACAGCGTGCTCGAAGGCTGTTTGCGCGACGATCTCGACGCGCGCGCGCCGCGGCGCATGGCGGTGATCGACCCGCTCAAGCTGGTGCTGACCAACCTGCGCGACGATCACGCCGAAGCGCTGGCGTTTTCCAACCATCCCAAGGACGCATCGCTCGGCGGCCGCGAGGTGCCGTTCTCGCGCGAGTTGTGGATCGAGCGCGAGGATTTTGCCGAGCTGCCGCCGAAGGGCTGGAAGCGGCTGGTGCCCGGCGGCGACGTGCGCCTGCGCGGCGCCGGCATCGTGCGCTGCGACGAGGTGGTCAAGAATGCAGCCGGCGAGATCGTCGAACTGCGTGGCACGCTCGACCCCGAATCGCGCCCCGGCATGGACGGTGCTAACCGCAAGGTCAAAGGCACCATCCATTGGGTCGACGCCACGCACGCCGTGGCCGCCGAGATCCGCCTCTACGACCGGCTGTTCGCGGTCGCCGACCCCAATGACGAAGCCGACGGCAAGAGCTGTCGCGACCATCTCAATCCCGACTCGCGGCGTCGCGTGCGCGGCTACGTCGAACCGGCCGCCGCGCAGGCCGCGGCGGAAGACGCGCTGCAGTTCGAGCGCATCGGCTATTTTGTCGCCGACCGCCGCGACCACCGCGCGGATGCGCCGGTGTTCAATCGCAGCGTGACCCTGCGCGACACCTGGCAACACAAGGAGGGCGCGTGATGGGCGCGGAGCGCATCGCCGGGCGTTGGCAGTCACGGCTGCGGCTGGCGGCGGTCGTGCTATTGGGCGTCGCCGGCTTGTGCGGCTGTGCGGCACCGGCCACCCACCCCGATGGCGCGCCGGTCGCACTGCGGCCATCGCCGGTCGCGGTCGCGCCGCCGGCGGCGACGCCGGAGCCGGCGGCGAGCACCGACGCAACGCCGCGCATCGACACCAGCTGTCGCGTCGATGCCGACTGCGTCGTCAAGGACGTCGGCAACTGCTGCGGTGCCTACCCGGCCTGCGTCAACAAGGACAGCCCGACCGATCCGGCCGCGGTGCAGGCCGCGTGCAAGGCTTCCGGTCGCATGTCGGTTTGCGGCTTTCGCGAGATCAGCGCCTGCAGCTGCGCGCAGGGCAGTTGCAAGGCGCAGGGCGCATCGATCGTTGGCCGCAGCGGCGGCCGTGCACCGGCAACGGTGCTGTGGCAATGAGTCTGCTGTACGCCCAGGTGCACCTGACGCTGCCGGTGTGGGTGCACGACGCCGTCGACGCCGCGCGCGCCTATGTCGGCGACGGCGACAAGGTCGCACTGGCCATCGCACTGGCGCACGGCAACATCGCCGCCGGTAGCGGCGGGCCGTTCGGCGCGGTGGTGTTCGGCCCCGACGATCGCATCGTCGCGGCTGGCGTCAACGTCGTGCTGGCGCAAAGCTGCTCGGTCGCGCATGCCGAAAACATGGCCTACATGCTCGCCCAGCAACGCCTGCAGCGCGCGCGGCTCAACAGCAACGCCGACGGCGAGCGCGACGGCCGCTACACCCTGGCCACCTCCGCGCAGCCGTGCTGCCAGTGCTACGGCGCGACGGTGTGGGCCGGCATCGACCGCCTGCTGATCGGCGCACGCGCCGAGGACGTGATGGCGCTGACCGATTTCGACGAAGGCCCGCTGCCGGCGGACTGGGTCGGCGAACTCGCGCGTCGCGGCATAGAGGTGGTCCGCGACGTGCACCGCGACGCGGCGTGCGCGGTGCTGGCCGAGTACGGCAGCGGCGGCGGGCAGCGGTATTGATGCGAAGACAGCTGCCGGATTTAAAGCCCTCCCCTTGAAAGGGAAGCAGACAAGCGCCGCAGCCTCGCGGTCCACAAGCGATAGACACCATGACCGGTCTGCTTTGCTACTGCCGCGCCGGCTTCGAGCCCGAACTCGCCGCCGAGCTCACCGTGCGCGCCGCCGTGGCCGGACACGCCGGCTATGCGCGTACCGAGCGCGGTAGCGGGTATGTCGTGTTTGTCGGCGACGACGGCGCAGCGCTGTCGCGATCGCTACCGTGGCGCGCGCTGATCTTCGCGCGGCAGAAGCTCGAATTGATCGCCGAACTGCGCGGCCTTGATCCGCGCGACCGCATCGCGCCGATCCTCGCCGCACTTCAGCATCACGGCGGCCGCTACGGTGCGTTGCTCGTCGAGCATCCCGACAGCGACGCCGCCAAGCCGCTCGCCGGCCTCGCGCGCGCATTCGCGAACGCGCTGCGGCCGGCGTTGCGCGCCGCCGGCATCCTCGCTGCGCACGAAGACGCCTCGCGGCCGCGCCTGCACGTGTGTTTTGTCGATGGCGACCACGCCTTGGTCGCGCGCGCCGACACCCGCGACAGTTCGCCATGGCCGACCGGCATCCCGCGCCTGCGCCTGCATGCCGACGCGCCGTCGCGATCGGCGCTCAAACTCGAAGAAGCGCTGCTGACCCTGCTCGACGCCGATAGCCGCGCACGCCTGCTGCATGCCGGCGTGCGCGCGGCCGACCTCGGCGCCGCGCCCGGCGGCTGGACCTGGGTGCTGACCCGCCACGGCGTGCGGGTGAGCGCGATTGACAACGGACCCCTGCGCCAGCACGTGCTCGACAGCGGCCTGGTCGAACACCTGCGCAGCGACGGCTTCCGCTGGCAGCCTTCGCTGTCGCTCGACTGGATGGTCTGCGACATGGTCGAGCAGCCGCGTCGCGTCACCGAACGGATGGCCACGTGGTTGCGCGAAGGTTGGTGCCGGCACGCGATCTTCAACCTCAAGCTGCCGATGAAAAAGCGCTGGGACGAGACCGTGCTGTGCCTCGACCTCCTGCGGCAGCAGGCGCAGCAGCCGCTTGAGGTGCGCGCGCGGCACCTGTACCACGACCGTGAGGAGATCACCGTACTCGCCAGCACCGCCAAGACAGGCTGACGGCGCCGAGTCGATCAAGCCGTTCGGGGTCGACATCCAGCCAGACGCTGGCAGTCGAGCCCCTCGCGGTCGACAACCACCGCGACGGCAGGCTCGGCGAGCGGGAGCTGTCGGGCTGGACCTGGTTGCCGCGCTTCGACCGGATGCCTTTTCGATCAAAAGCCGCGTTTTTGCGCGGCTTTTTGTCGCCGTCACCCGCGTCGCAAACTCAAATCCCCGCCGCGCGCCGCCACAGCGCCGCGGTCACCGGCGGCAGGCGGCCGGCGAGACCGAGCAGCGGCCCGCGCAGCAAAGTGCGCAGCATGCCGTCGCTCGAATACACCGTGTTGATCGCATCGAGCGCGTGCGCGGCGAGCGCATTTTCGCTACGCCGCGTGCGCGCCCAGCGCATCAGCGCCGGCGGCGACGCCCAATCGCGACCGCGCCGTTGCGCGCCAGCGACCGCATCGCGCAGACCGGCGACGTCGCGCAGGCCGAGATTGACCCCCTGCCCGGCCAGCGGATGCACGACATGCGCGGCGTCGCCGAGCATCAGCACGCGGCCGTGCACGTATCCGTCGACCAATTGCCGGCGCAGCGCGAACGTCGCCCGCGCCGACGCCGTACGCACCGCGCCGAGCCGTGCGCCGGACGCCCGCGTGAGCGCGTCAGCAAACCCTGCGTCGTCGAGCGCCAGCACCTCGGCCGCGCGCGCGTCGGGCAGCGTCCACACGATCGAACTGCGGCCGTTGGTGAACGGCAGCAAGGCGATCGGCCCGCTCGGCAGAAACCGCTGCCAGGCGGTGTCTTCGTGGGCATGCTCGGTATCGACAAACGCGACCACGCCGCGCTGGCCGTAGTCGCGCGTCGTCACGCCACCGTCGGCGAGCGCGCGCAGCGTCGAATCCGCGCCGTCGGCGGCGATCGCGATGCGCGCGTCGATGCGGCCGCCGTCGTCGAGACGCAGGGTGACGCCATCGCTGGACTGCTCGAGCGCCGCGACCCGCGCGGGTGTGCGCACGTCGACGCCGGCGGCGGACAATGCCGCCCACAGCCGATCGACCAATAGCGCGTGCTCGACGATCCAGCCCAGCTGAGCGCGGCCCAGCGCATCGGCATCGAAGCTCAGCTCGCCGCCGCCGGCTGCGTCCCACACGCGCATGCGCCGGTACGGTTGCGCGCGCGCGGCGGCGACGTTGGACCACACACCGAACGAGGCCAGCAGCACCGCGCTGTCGGGCGCGAAGGCGTACACGCGCAAGTCGGCGGAATCGGGCGTCCAGCGTGACGGCTCGGCGGCCTCGACCAGGGTCACGTCGAGATCGCATGCCGCGAGCGCCAGCGCGCAGCTCGCGCCGACCACGCCGCCGCCGACCACCACCGCATCATTGCGTGCGCGCCGGCTCATCGCGCCGACACCCCGGCAGACGCACGGCACAGCGCCGGCACGTCACCGCGGTAACCGAGCGCGCTGCCGACCAGCGGCGCCTGCGCCGACGCCACGCCATCGAGCGCCAGCAGCCCAAGGCTGCGCAGCGGCCGCAGCAGGGCGGAATCGTTGGATGTCAGCCGTGCCAGGCCATCGGTCATCGCCAGCGTGCGGCGGCGGTCGCCGGTACGGCGCGCGACATAGGCATCGAGCAGCGCCGTCGCACCGGCGTCGCCGCGCTGCGCGGCGATCAGCTCCGCGAGCGTCAGCGCGTCGCGCAGGCCGAGGTTGAAACCCTGTGCGCCGATCGGATGCAGGGTTTGCGCGGCGTTGCCGATCACCGCCGCGCGCGCCGCGATCGTGCGCGCAGCCACCACCCGCCGCGCCGGATACGCGCTGCGTGCGCCGGTCGACGAAAACCGCCCGGCACGCCAGCCGAACGCGCGCTGCAGGCGCGCCAGATACGCCGCGTCGTCGAGCTCGGCCACCGCGTCGGCATCGCCACGCGCGACCGCGTGCACCACGCCGAAGTGACGATCCCCGCGCGGCAGCAGCGCGGTCGGGCCGTCGGCACTCAGCCGCTCGTAAGCAGTGCCGTCGGGCGCGCGTTCGCTGCGCACCCGCGATACGAACAGGGTCTGCGCGTAGTCGTGTTCGGCGGCGGCGATGCCGAGCGCCGTGCGCAGCGCGCTGGCGGTGCCGTCGGCGGCGACCAGCAGCGCCGCGGACAACGTGCGTTCGCCATCGTCGTTAGCGATGCGGATTGTGCGCGCGTCGTCGGCAATCGCGTCCTCAATGCCGACCAAGCGCGCGCCGCGGTAGCGCGTGACGTGCGCGGCCTCGGACAGCCGCGCCTCCAGCGCATCACCGAAGTCGCGCGCGACCACCACCTGGCCAAACGCCTCGCGGCCGTAGTCGGCCGCGTCGAGCACCACGCGGCCGAAATCGCCCTGGCGGCTGACGTGGATGCGGCGGATCGGTCCGCCAGGCTGGCGCAGCTTGGCGATCACGCCGAGCGCGGTCAGCGCGTTCACCGTGGCATCGGCAAAACTCAGGTTGCGCTCGTCGAACACCGCCGGCAGCGCGCCCGGCGCTGCGGCGTCGACTAAGCCAATGGCGATGCCGATGCGATCCAGCGCGATCGCGAGGCTGCTGCCGACCAGCCCGGCACCGACGATCAGGACATCGTGGGAATGCGTCATGCCGTGATGATAGCGGGACGTCGTGCGGCAGCATCGCGACTGCCCAGCGTTGGCGCGCCAACGCCGACCGCGGCGGCCACACCGGCGACGCCGGCCGCGTCCGCTAGACTGTCGCTCTTTAGCCGCGCCCGCGTTGCCCGGAGCCACCATGACCACCACCACGCCACGCCCCCCCGACAGCACGCCCCGCAGCGGCACGCGCACGGTGCTCGTCTTCGCGGTGCTGGCCGTGGTGATGGCCGTCACGCGCCTGCACCACTTCGGCGCCGTGCCGGATGCGTCATGGGCGGTGTTCTTCGTCGCCGGTTTTCAACTGCGCGGCGCGCTGCGCTGGGCGTTCCCGGCGCTGATGGCGATGGCCGTCGCGGTCGACTGGCTGGTCATCACCGGGCAGGGCATCAGCTTCTGGCAGCACTACTGCGTGTCGCCAGCCTACTGGTGCCTGATCCCGGCGTACTTCGCGCTGTGGGCGGGCGGCAGCTGGCTGCGCGCGCGCATCGGCGATGCCACTGGCCTGCGCGCGCTGGGCACCGCCGCCGCGGCGCTGCTGGTGTCGGTGGCGCTGTGCCACCTGATCGCCCAGGGCAGCTTCTACTGGATCAGCGCCAGCGTGGCGCAGCCGACGCTGGCTGGCTGGTGGGTCAATTACACCGACTGGCTTGGCCCCTATCTCGCGGTGGCGGCGATGTACGTCGGCATTGCCGCGGCAATCCATGTCGCTGTGGTGCGCCTAGCCCCGGCGACGCGCGCGCCGACCGCCCGGCCCTGACCGGCTGCACAGCAGGCCTGCCATGGGCAACCGTCTCTCGAAGATCTACACCAAGACCGGCGACGACGGCACCACCGGCCTGGGCGACGGCAGCCGCGTCGCCAAGGATTGCGCGCGGGTCGGCGCGTATGGCACGGTCGACGAGGCCAATTCGGCGATCGGCCTGTTGCTGGCCGCCGAGCTGCCCGACGACATCCGCAGCCTGCTGACCACCGTGCAGCACCAGCTGTTCGACCTCGGTGGCGAGTTGTGCATCCCCGGCCATGCCGCGATCGACGATGCCGACGTCGAGCGCCTCGAACAGCAGCTCGACCATTACAACGACGCGCTGCCGGCGCTGAAAGATTTCATTCTGCCCGGCGGCGGCGAGGCGGCGGCACGCTGCCACATTGCGCGCACCGTGGTGCGCCGCGCCGAACGCGAGACAGTGACGCTGTCGCACCGCGACGGCGTGCGTCCGCAGGCGATCCGCTACCTCAACCGGCTGTCCGACCTGCTGTTCGTGCTCGCCCGCGTGCTCGCCCGCGCCAGCGGCCACGGCGAGGTGCTGTGGCACCACCAACGCCGCAAGCGCTGAGTCTGCGACCGTGACGCTGCGCCTGCCGGTGTTCACCCATGCCGCCTGCCTCGGCCACGACACCGGGCCCGGCCACGCCGAGCGCCCGCAGCGCCTCAGCGCGGTGATCGAGGCGCTACGCGCGCATTTCGACGATCTCGACTGGCACGAGGCACCGCGCGCCACCCGTGGCCAGCTGCTGCGCGCGCACACCGACAGCCTGCTGCGCCACGTGCTGGAGACGAAGTCCGAGCAGCGCGTCGCGCTCGATCCCGACACCATGCTGTCGCCCGAGTCCGCCGAGGCCGCTCTGCGTGCCGCCGGTGCGGCGGTGGCCGCGGTCGACAGCGTCTGCAATGGCCACTCGAGCATCGCGTTCTGCGCGGTGCGCCCGCCCGGCCACCACGCCACCGCCGACGCTGCGATGGGCTTCTGCCTGTTCAACAACGTCGCCGTCGCCGCCGCGCACGCGCTCGACAAGCACGGTCTGACGCGGCTGTCGATCGTCGATTTCGACGTCCACCACGGCAACGGCACCCAGGCGATCTTCGCCGCCGAGCCGCGCGTGCAATACCTCAGCTCGCACCAGATGCCGCTGTATCCCGACAGCGGCCACGTCGGCGAGCGCGGCGTCGGCAACCTCTTCAACGCGCCGCTGCCGCCGGGCTCCGGCAGCCGCGCGTTCCGCGCGGTCTGGAGCGAGCGCCTGCTGCCGGCACTGGATGCCTTCGCGCCGCAGTTGCTGCTGGTGTCGGCCGGTTTCGACGCGCACTGGCGCGATCCGCTCGCGCAGCTGCAGCTCGACGCCGCCGATTTCGCGTGGATCACCACCGAGTTGCGCACGCTCGCCGAGCGCCACGCCGGCGGCCGGCTGGTGTCGATGCTCGAGGGCGGTTACGACCTGCAGGCGCTGCGCGAATGCAGCGTCGCGCATCTCCAAGCGCTGCGCGCGACAGCTTGATTCCGGCGCTGGATCGCGATCGGCATCCCCCGACCGCTCGCTCGCGCCGACCGTTCAGCCTGGGCACTGCCCGGCAGCCGGCCGCACCGCCCGATCTGTCGTCGAACCCGACATCGCAGCATTGCATTGCCGCTACGGGGTGGATGCGTCAAGCTAATCGTCGTCTTGCTGACCGGATGTCCGCGTGCGCCCAGTTTTCCGCCTGTTGCCATTGCCGCTGTGCATTGCCTTGTCGCTGTCCGCACATGCGGCTGACGACAAGCCCGAGGACTACTCGCTGTGCCCGATCGACGACGCGGTACCGGTGTTCGCCGACGCGCAGGCACCGGTCGGCACCGCGGAACAGCGCGCCGCCCTGCCGACCGATATCGATGGCGACAGCGTCGACGGCGTCAACGGCCAGACCGTCAACTTCCAGGGCAACGTCGCGCTCAAACGCGGCGACCAGTTTCTCGGCACCGACAAGCTGACCTACGACCAGGAAACCGAGCAATACGTGGCCGAGGGCAACGTGCGCTACCAGGATTCGAGCATGCGCCTGCTCGCCGAACGCGCCACTGGCGACCAAAGCAAGGACCAGCACCGTGTCGAGAGTGTGCGCTACCAACTGACCGAGGCGCGCGGCAACGGCGGCGCGAGCGTGATGCAGATGACCGGCAGCACCGGGCGGCTGGTCGGTTCGACGTATTCGACCTGCCCGCCCAACGATCGCCGCTGGGAACTGCGCGCGCAGCGCATCGACATCGACACCAATGATGGCTTCGCGACCGCACGCAATGCCACCATCCGCGTCGGCCGCATCCCGGTGCTGTATTTCCCGTGGTTCAAGTTCCCGATCGACAGCCGCCGCCAGACCGGCCTGCTGTTCCCGACCCTCGGTACCTCCGGGCGCAACGGCTTCGACTGGCAGCAGCCGATCTACTTCAACCTCGCACCCAACTACGACCTGACGCTGACCCCGCGGCTGATGACCCGCCGCGGCCTGCTGCTCGACACCGAGTTCCGCTACCTCACCGAGACCGGCCGCGGCGTGTTCGATATCGGCTATCTGCCCTCTGACCGGCTCACCGAGCGCGAGCGGCGGCAGGAAATCGACGAGATGGTCCGGCCGGAGAACCGTCGCGAAGACGACCGCGCGCGCTTCTCGTTCAACGGCTCGCAGAACCTCGGCCCGACTTGGCAGGCGCGTACCAACCTCAACTGGATCAGCGATCCGCGCTACCTCGAGGACCTCAGCAGCAACCTCGGCAGCGGCTCCAGTTTCGCCATCAGCAGCGACATCGGCATCTACGGCCGTGGCCGCTACTGGGACGCCGGCCTCGCCGCCGACGCCTGGCAGCTGGCCGACTACACCTTTGCCGAATCGATCCTTCCCTACAACCGCGTGCCGCGCGCGTATCTGCACTGGGAGCAGCCGTACCGGCGCTGGCTCTCGGTCGGCGTGGACACCGAGGCGACGCGCTTCCAGCACACCAACAGCAGCACCCTTGCCGGCGGCAGCCGCGTCGACATCAAGCCGTATGTGAGCCTGCCGCTGGAAGGTGCCAGCTGGTTCATCAAACCGACGCTCGCCTATCGCTACACCGCCTACGATCTCGACGACGCGCTCGCCAATAGGATCGCCTCCGACAACAATCTGGCCAGCGCCAACACCACGCCGTCGCGCGCCTTGCCGATCACCACCATCGACGCCGGGCTGTTCTTCGACCGCAACGCCAGCATCGGCGGCGAGGGCTATCTGCACACGCTCGAACCGCGGCTGTTCTACGTCAACACGCCGTATCGCGACCAAACCGAACTGCCGCAGTTCGACACCCAGACGCTGACCTTCGGCTACGGCCAGCTGTTTCGCGACAACCGCTTCACCGGCGCCGACCGCCAGGCCGACGCCAACCAGCTCACCCTGGCGCTGAGCAGCCGGCTGATCCGCGAGGCCGACGGCCGCGAAAAACTCTCGGCGAGCATCGGCCAGATCCGCTATTTCGAAGATACCCAGGTCGTGCTCAATCCGCGCGACCCGCCGATCTTGGAAGGCGAGTCGGCGTGGATCGCCGAGTCGACCTACTCGCCCAACGACAAGTGGAACATCAGCGCCGCGTATCAGTGGGACCCGCGCGAGAGCCGCGAAGACCTCGCCAGCCTGCGCCTGCGCTATCTGATGGGCGACAGCGGCGTCGTCAACTTCAGCTACCGCTACCGCCGCGATCGCGGCACGGACCTGTTCAAGCAGGCCGACCTGTCGTTCCTGTACCCGGTCAGCGCGTCGTGGAGTCTGGTCGGCCGCTATTACTACTCGCTTCAGGACAGCCAACTGCTCGAAGGCATCGCCGGCGTGCAGTGGGATAGCTGCTGCCTCGCGGTGCGCGTGGTCGGGCGCCGCTATGTGCGACGTTATGCGCTCAACAACCGGGCCGAACTGAACAATGCGCTCCAGTTCGAGGTTGAATTGAAGGGCCTCGGCTCGGCCGGCACCGATGTCGAGAGCCGTTTGCGCCGTGCTATTCTCGGTTATTACCGCGACGACCTGTATCTCGTGCCGCCGGCGGCGGTGCGCAGCGGTACCGAGAACCAGTCCCCCGACCCGACGCCATGACCACACCTTCTCCCCTGATCCTCGCCGCGGCGCTGCTTGCCGCGGTGTTGTCCTTGCCCACCACCGTGCTGGCGCAGCAGACCCAGCCGATCGACCGCATCGCCGCGGTGGTCGACGAGGATGTGATCCTGCAGAGCGAACTCGACCGCGCGCTCAGCAACATCCTCGCACAGTACGCCACGCGCCAGGACCAGCTGCCGCCGCGCGACGTGCTGCAGCGGCAGGTGCTCGAGCGCCTGATCCTAGTGCGTCTGCAGACCGCCAAGGCCACCGAGACCGGTCTGCGCGTCGGCGACGAAGAAGTCGACGGCGCGGCGTCCAACATCGCCACGCAAAACAAACTCACCCCCGAGCAGATGCGCCAGCAGCTCGCAAACGACGGCATGTCGTATGACGATTTCCGCAACTCGCTGCGCGACGAACTGCTGATCCAGCGTCTGCGCCAGCGCTTTGCGCAGACGCGGATCAGCGTCAGCGAGGCCGAGATCGACGCCACGATCGCCGCGCAGGCCAACAGCGGCACCCAGTACCGCCTCGCCAACATCACCATCGCCCTGCCCGAAGGCGCAACCGCCGAGCAGATCGCCACCGGCCAGCAGAAGGTCGACGGCGTCAAGGCGCTGATCGACAAGGGCGAGATCGCATTCGCCGCCGCGGCGGTGCGTTATTCCGACAGCCCCAACGCGTTGGAGGGCGGCGATCTCGGCTGGCGCAGCCTCGACGAGATCCCCAATGCCTTTGCCGGCACCATCGGCACGATGACCCCTGGCCAGATGATCGGACCGCTCCGCGGCCCTAGCGGTTTCCAGCTGGTGCAGATGGTCGAAACCCGTCAGGCCGATGCCGCGGCAGAGCAGAACGTCACCCAGTACCAAGCCCGCCACATCTTGATCCGCAGCACCGGCGACAGCGACTCCGTCGCCAAGGCGAAGATCGACACGTTGCGCGCGCGCATCAGCGGCGGCGCGGATTTCGCCCAGACCGCCACCGACAGCTCCGACGATGCCGTCAGCAAGACGAAAGGCGGCGAGCTCGGCTGGTTCACCCAGGACCAGTTCGGGCCCGAGTTCGGCACCCAGGTCGCGGCGCTGCAAGATGACCAGGTATCGCAGCCGTTCAAGACCCAGGCCGGCTGGCACATCGTGCAGCGCCTCGGCGCCCGGCAGGCCAACGTCAGCGACGACAACCGTCGCGCGAAAATGCGCGAAAGCATCGGCCAGCGCAAGCTCGAAGACGAGTGGAACCGCTACCTGCGCGAGATGCGCGGCGAAGCCTATGTCGACGTGCGTGGTGCCGCGACCGAACCGACGCCCGGTACCGCACCCACACCAGCCACCGCCCCTGCCGCCTCCGGCGGCTGACATGAGGCGACCGCGTCTGGCGCTGGTCCCGGGTGAACCGGCCGGCGTCGGCCCGGAGCTCTGCGTGCGTGCCGCGCAGCCACTGCGCGACGACTGCGACCTGATCGCACTCGCCGACCCACACACCCTGACCGCCGCCGCCGCCGCACTTGCCCTGCCGCTGCGGCTGATCGCTGCCGACG
>JBOHYD010000460.1:0-6771 GCA_050737635.1 Luteimonas sp.
GTGCGGATCGGCGAAATAGACCCGCGCCTTCAGGCGTTTTTCCAGCGCACGATCCTCGGCAAATTCGCTGCCTCGATCGCACGTGATCGTGTGGACATGGCGTTTGATCCGTCCGAGCCGCTCAAGGATGCTCAGGGCCACCTGCCCGGCGGTGCCGTCCGGACTCCAGCCGACCCGGGCAAAGCCGCTGCGGCGTTCGACCGCCGTATCCGACGGTGGTGATGGTGAAACGGCAGGGTTATGGCCGTACCGCTGGTGCCTCCAGCGGCATCCCGCGTGCACGCCACATGAGGTAGAGCTCGAGCTCGACGAGCTCGGGGGCGGCGAAGGGGTAGGGCTCCGCACGAACCCCGGCCAGGCAATTGCGCAACCGACGCTGCAGCGAGCCGAGGCTTTGCCACTCGAGCCGATACAGCGGATAGCCGCTCGGATGTGCTTGCGGTATGACGTTACCGGCAAGCCGACGGCCGGCATGATTGTCGTGGCACTGCGTGCAGGCCAGATTGAGCTGGCCCTGGCGACGATGAAATAGGGCGTGCCCGGCATCTAGAAACGGCCGCATGCGGGCGTCGATCTCGATCTCGATCGGCATGCCTCGGGACTGGCGCGCGATATAGGCTGTCAATGCCAGCAATTCGGGACTCTCCCATGCCAGCGCCGGTGCCTGTTGGTGATCGGTGCGGCAGGCGTTGATGCGCTGCTCGAGATTCCGCGGCCGCCCCTGGGCGGCATCGAACGCCGGATAGCGCGCAGCCACACCGTGCATGCTGGTCTGCGCGTCACCGTGACAGTCGGCACAAGCGCGGTTGGTTGTGCCGGTTTTGCGCATCCACAGCTGGTCGCCCTCCAGCATCGCCAGCATGCCGGGATTGGCACCGTCATCGTCTTGCATCGCGCGGATCTCGCGACTCATGAAGTCGTAGCCGGAACGGCGGTCGTCCGGTGGCGGTGTTGGCTGCGCACACCCCGCCACGGCGACCGCCAGGACTGCTGCAGCCGTGGCGGTCAGGTGCCGCACTACTCGACCGTGATGGCGGCGGATTCGGTGACCGAGTAACCGTTATCGCCGGTCCAGCGGAAGGCAATCGTGCCGCTGTCGGTGGCGATGGTGGTAAACACGATGAACGGGTTCGCGGCGATCGCGGGGTGCAGCTCCGCGCGAAAGATCTCGGTACCGTTGTAGCTGCACACGAAGCGGCGGATGAGATTGCGCGGGATGGTCGCACCGGTCTGGGTGTGGCGATACCCGGTTTCCATCGGATGCGAGATGAGCGTCTTGATCTCGATGATCTCGCCGCGGCGCGCGCGTTGCGGCACGTTGATAAGCGCGTTGGCCATATTCAGACGACCTCCACACATGCCGCCAGCGTGACCACCACGTTCGCGCTTGCCGACCAGAAGGAGCCGTCGCTCAGCTCGCAGATCGCGACAACCGTTTGCGTCGCGGCCAGGCGAATGCGCGTGGCTACGTGCGCGCGCCCGGCGCGTGGCCCAAGGTGGAAGCTGGCGACATCGGGTTGCGGATTCTTCTCGGTGAAAACGTGGATCGCCTTCACGTGGTCCGCTGCGGTCATAGGGCTGTCGACGCTGAGGGTGAGCGGCACCGCGTTACCGTTCTCGGACAGCGGCGGCAGCACGATCTTTATCCGTCCCTGATTCACCTTGGCCGAGCCTATCACTCGGTCGATCGCGGCCTGCATCGTCTTGGGGGGGGCGTGCGCGGGTTCGCTGCGGACCATCAGACTGGCACCCGCGAGGGCGGCGCCGGTTGCGATCTGCAGAAATTCGCGGCGGGAGGTGGGGTGGTCCATCGGCATCAGTATCAGTGTTTCAGCGTCAACAGATAGGCCACGACATCCTCGATCTGCGCAGCGCTCAGCAGCGGCTTGTCACGCCAGGCCGGCGCCACGCGCGCCAGTCCCTCGGTACGATGGTAGGCCGGCATGATCGTGGTCGGATTGATCCGGCTGGAATCCACGATGCGAAGCCGCAGTTGACCCTCGCTCAAACGCGCCCCCGCCCCGCTCAGGTCCGGCGCGAGATCGCCCTGAAAGCGCTCCTCCGGGAACGGGCCACGATGACACAGCAAACACAATCCAAGCTGCCGGTCGGCAACGATGGCACGCCCCCGCTCTGGGTCTGCTTTGCCTTCGGTGAGCGGCTGCCAGAGCGCCTCTTGCGCGTAAGCGGGGCCCAGCAAAGTCAGCGCGGTGAGCAATGCAGCCGTGCGCTTCATCCGAACGCCTCGGCGGTGATGGTGCGAAACCATGCCTCGGCGAACACGGCCTCGGCGCGACGTCGTACGCGCGGCGCGTCGCTCGGGCTCGTTCCGGCTGAACCGGGGACTTCGGCCAGCTGCCCGTCGCTTGGCGCGTAGACGGCCGCGATCGAGATCCCGTAGTCGGGTGCGACTAGGCTGTAGCAGGTGTTGATGAGCTTGGGGCTGAGCGGCGTCTTATCGGCGAGCAGCCGGACGACGGCTGCTGCGCAGATCTTGGCTTGGGCGTTGGCGGCGAAAGCCGATTTCGGCATCGCCCCGGAGATCGCGGCATCGCCGATGACGTGAATGCTGGGTTGCAATCGCGACTCGAACGTCACCGGGTCGATCGGGCACCAGCCGCTGCGATCGGCAACGCCGGCGATAGCAGCGATGCGGCCCGCGCGCTGCGGGGGAATCACGTTGGCGACGGCGGCAAGGTGGCGTCCGAAGTCGGTGATCAAGGTGCGTGTAGCCGGCTCCACGGCGGTGACGGCCCCTCCCTTCGACAATGGCACCCACTCCAGCAGCTCGGGATAGAGCTCAGCCCAGGCCGCTTGGAACAGGCTCTGTTTGGAGAATGCGTCCTTGGCGTCGAGCACGATCAGCTTCGAGCGCGGTTTGTGGGCCTTGAGGTAGTGCGCGATCAGGCTCGCGCGCTCGTAGGGCCCGGGCGGACAACGAAACGGGTTGGCCGGTGCCGCGATCACCACCAGCCCGCCGTCCGGCATCGCCTCGAGTTGGCGGCGTAGTTGCAAGGTTTGTCCGCCCGCATGCCAGGCGTGCGGCATGCGCTCAGCGGCCGCCTCGTCGTAGCCCGGCAGCGCGTCCCAGTGGAGATCGATGCCGGGCGCCAGTACCAGCCGGTCATAGCTCAGGCGGGTACCGTCAGCGAGGGTAACCGAGCGCGCCTGCGCATCCACGCCGGTCGCCGACTTGCCGGTGACAGTGATTCCCTCGCTGGCGATGGACGAGTAAGTGAATCGTTGAGCGTCCAGATCTCGCAGGCCGGCAACGACCAGATTACTGAGCGGACACGCGACGAAGCTGGCGTTCGGTTCGACCAGGGTCACGACCATGCGTCGATTCGCCTGCCGCAGCGCACGTGCGCAACTCGCGCCGGCGAAGCCGCCGCCGACCACCACGACTCGCGGCGCGCCGCTCTTTGCCTTCCTTGCGGACGCTGCGACCAGCGGATGCAAGCCGGCGGCCGCCACGCCGAGCTTGAGCACCTGGCGACGGGTGATCTTCATGGCTGCTTGGCGTACCAGGCCGCGATCGCCTGGATCTCCTCGTCGCTGAAGCCTTTGGCGATCCGATCCATCACCGTTGCCGTGCGTCGTCCAGAGCGGAAATCCTGCATCGCCTGGACGATCGCAGCCTGCTTGAGCCCGAGCAGGCGCGGTACTGCGGAGGCGACATTTACGCTGGCAGTATGGCAGCCCGAGCACGCGGCCGCACCGACCGGCGGTTCGGCTGCTGTGGTCACTGAGGCCGACATCAGCCCGATCACGAGGGCGATGAGCTGGCGCATGCGCTACACGAGGGTAAAGCCATGGTGCTTGAGCGGAACCGTACGAATGCGTTTGCCGGTCGCGACGAACAGCGCGTTCAGCACCGCGGGTGCCGCCACGCAGATGGTCGGCTCTCCCACGCCGCCCCAAAAATTCCCGGAAGGCATGATAATCGACTCGACCTTCGGCATCTGCCGGATGCGCATCGAAGGATACTGGTGGAAGTTGGCCTGCTCGATACGCCCGTCCTTCACTGTGCATTCCTGCAAGAACAGCGCGGACAGGCCGTAGACGAAAGAGCCGGCGATCTGGCGCTCGATTTGCGCTGGGTTGACCGCATAGCCGGGATCGGTCGCGCACACGATGCGGTGGACCTTCACCTTATCGCCGCCCTCGACGGAAATCTCCGCACACGCCGCCACGTACGAACCGAACGCCTTCATCTGTGCCAGGCCGCGATACATCCCCTGAGGTGCCGGTTGATCCCATCCCACCCGTTCGGCCACTGCGTTGAGCACCGCGAGGTTCTTGGGATGCTCGGCCATCAGTTCGCGCCGAAAGGCCAGTGGATCGCGGCCGGCTGCATGCGCCAGCTCGTCGATGAAGCATTCAAGATAGATGGCGTTCTGGTTGACGTTGACGCCCCGCCAGAAGCCTGGCGGTACGTGCGGATTGCGCATCGCATGGTCGATCAGCAGATTGGCAATGCTGTAGCCGAACGCGTGTTCGCCGTCGGGGTTGAGGCCCTGGAACGTGGCCGGATCACGGCCGTTTTGCAGCGCCTGCGGAAATGCCGAAGCGAGAATCGACTGACCAGAAACGCGCATGTGCAAACCGGTCAGTTTGGCGTTGGCATCGAAGGCGCCGACTAGCCGGCATTGGCTGATCGGATGGTATCTGCCGTGGGCCATGTCCTCTTCGCGCGACCAGATGAGCTTCACCGGGGTGCCCGGCATTTGCTTGGCGATGAGCACCGCCTGGGTGACGTAGTCATGCATGCCCCGGCGGCCGAAGCCGCCGCCCAGATGCAGCTTGTGCACCTCGCACTTGTCGGCGGCAAGCTCCGAGGCAGCCAAGGTCGCCGCGAAAGCCGCCTCTCCGTTCTGCGTGGGCACCCAGACCTCGCAGCGTTCGGGCGTGAACACCGCGGTGGCGTTCATCACCTCCATCGTCGCGTGGTTCTGGAACGGATAGGCGTAGACCGCCTCCACGGTCTTCGCAGCGGCGGCGATGGCGGTTTGGGCGTGGCCGTTCTGGTTGCCGACGAACGCTTGTTCGGCGCTGAGGCCTTCCTTGAGCATCGCATCGATATCAGCGCTCGAGACCTTGGCGTGGGGACCCTCGTCCCAGACGATCGGCAACTGGTCGAGGGCGGTCTTGGCTTGCCACCAGGTATCGGCGACCACCGCCACCGCGGATTCGCCGACCTGGAACACGTGGCGCACGCCCGGAAGCCCGGCGACCGCAGCCGCGGTATAGCCGGTGACCGTACCGCCAAACACGGGGCAGTCTTTAATGGCGGCATTGAGCATGCCGGGAAGCTTGAGATCCATGCCGTAGACTTGCGCCCCGGTCAGCTTATCCAGGGTGTCCAGCCGCGCCACCGGTTTGCCGATGAGCTTCCAGTCCTTGGGATCCTTCAGCGCCACGCCCTGCGGCGGGGTGAGCTTGGCCGCTGCGTCGGCGACCTTGCCATAGGTGGTCGTGCGGCCGCTGGGCAAATGCGTGATCACGCTGTTGGCCGCGCTGCACTCTGCGGCTGGCACGGTCCACGCCTCAGCCGCGGCCTGGATCAGCATGGCGCGCGCCGTTGCACCGCCCTCGCGAACGTATTGCTGCGAGCCGCGGATGCCACGGCTGCCGCCGGTGGAGAAATCCCCCCAAGGCCGACCCCGTGCCACGCTCTGGCCCGGGGTCGGATATTCGGTAGTCACCTTCGACCAGTCGCACTCGAGTTCCTCGGCAACCAGCTGCGCGAGGCCGGTCAGGGACCCTTGCCCCATCTCGGAGCGGGCGATGCGAATCACGACGGTATCGTCGGGACGGATCACCACCCAGGCGGTGACCTCGGGCGAGCCTGGCTGAGCACGCGCGAGGCCAGAACCGAATGCGATGTCCAAGCCGAGTGCGAGCCCGCCGCCAACCGATGCCATGCCGATCAGGAAGGCACGGCGATTGATGCCTACCCGGTGGAGGGTCATCGTGTCCGTGGTCATGATGCGGCCGCCGTATGGATCGCTTCGCGTATCTGCACATAGGTTCCGCAGCGGCAGATATTGCCGGCCAGGGCGTCGTCGATGTTCGCGTCGCTGGGCCTGGGAATCTCGGCAAGCAAGGCGGCGGCGGCCATGAGCATGCCCGATTGGCAGAAGCCGCATTGCGGGACGTCGTGGTCGAGCCATGCCTGTTGCAGCTTGTGCAGGGTGCCGTCGCTGGCGAGCCCTTCGATCGTCAGAATCCGCTTGCCGACGGCTGCGGACACTGGCGTCACGCAGGAACGGACGGCGGCGCCGTCGATATGCACGGTGCAGGCCCCGCACTGGGCGACGCCGCAGCCGTATTTGGTGCCCGTAAGCCCGGCCTGCTCACGGATGGCCCAGAGCAGGGGGGTGTTGGGATCGACATCAAGTTCTAGCGTTTTGTCGTTGACAGTCAAGTGCACCATCGTGTTTCCTCCACGGAACGGCCGCTGCTGCGGCTATGCTTGCGGGAACGTCTGCGTTAGTTCAGTAAGGGAAGCTCTGGTTGATTCAGATGTTTCCGCGGCGCGCGGAAGCGCCATCAACCTAGCAAATATGTACGTGCATGATTGCTTGGAGGCAAGTCCAGGCATACGCCATATGATCGCGTCTCAGGGGGCGGGACAGACCGCACCGGCCTCAACCCAAGCTTCGATCAGCGCGCTGAATTCGGCCTGCGTTCCCGGAGGCGGTTGCCTGCCGCCACCGGGCGACCACGCCCAAGCCACTAGCGAGTCGTTGCGGTTGTGTTCGACGATCT
>JBOHYD010000461.1:0-8657 GCA_050737635.1 Luteimonas sp.
GTTCTGGATCAGATAGGTGGCGAGGTGCGGATTGCGCTGGTTGAGGTCGGGCATGCCTGGCGAGAACCAGCCCTCGACAAAACCGGCGCGATCGGCCGCGGCGGCGTGCGGATCTTGCACCGTGGTGCGCAGATGGCTGGTCGGTGCGAAGCTGCCGCCGTGGTTGATCCAGTCCGGCGTCGGCAGGTCGCGCATCCACCAGTGCCCGGAACCGATGTGGTTGAGCACCACGTCCATGATCATGCCGACGCCGCGCGCGCGCGCGCGCTCGACCAGCGTGCGGTAGTCGGCATGGCTGCCGAAGCGGGGGTCGATGCGGTAGAGGTCGGTGACCGCGTAGCCGTGGTAGGTGACTCTGGGCTGGTTGTTTTCGAGCAGCGGCGTCGGCCAGAGCTGGGTGAATCCCATGGCCGCGATGTAGTCGAGATGGCGGACGATGCCGGCGATGTCGCCGCCGTGGCGGCCGTTGACTTCGCTGCGGTTGGCCGGCTCGTGCATGCCGGCGATGCGGTCGTTGCCGGGGTCGCCGTTGGCGAAGCGGTCCGGCATCAGCAGATAGATCGCATCCGACGCATCGAACCCGCGACGCGTGGCCGAGCCGGGCGCGCGCGCGTCCAGTCGAAACGGGTGGCGCGCCGCGACGCGCTCGCCGTCGAGGAAGGCGATGTCGAACGTCCCCGGCCGCGCGTCGGCGGCGATGTCGATGGTGACGAACAAATAGTTGCGATTGGCCACCCGCTGCACGTCGACGATCGACACCCCGGCGCGCGACAGCCGCGGCGTCAGCGCCGCGATCGCCTCGCCATGCACCATCAGCTCGACGCGATGGCGCTGCATGCCGACCCACCAGTTCGCCGGTTCGAGATGGTCGATGGTGGCCGCGCGCGACGGCACGGCGGCGGCGAACAGCAGCCCCAGACACAGGGTGACCAGCAGTTTCATGCGACAGCTCCGGGATAGCGAACGCCACCGCGTGACGCGTCGCCACGCTAACCGTCACGCGCCCAGCCGAGCAACCTGCGGCGCACTGAATTCGTATGCAGCCGCGGCCGGTTGCGCGGACGTCTGCCGCAGGCGCCGTCGGCGGCGGGCCGCAGGGCCCGTCTGGGCACCGCGCCCGCCGCTCCTGTGCCGCTCGTCCGAAGCTGCATCCGATGCCCGGCGATGCGCGTAAGCCTAGAAGCGTCCACGCACGGGCCCGCATTCGCGGTGTCCGATCCTCACTAGGGAGAGACCCCATGCAACACTCACGCCTGATCTCGATCCTCGTCGCGACGGCCCTGTCGTCAGCGATTTCCGTCGCCGTCGCCGCGTCACCTCAGCTGGCCGCCGGGTTCAATCCCGCCGCGACCGCACAGGCGCTGCCGACCGCGTGCGACGGCGGCGGGCCACTGTCGCGGGGCATTTTTGCCGCGCTATCGCTGCGCATGGTCGGCCTGACCGCCGACGGCCGCCTGGTCTGTTTCCGCGAGCGCACCCCACAGATCGTCACCAGCCTCGGCTTCGTGTCCGGGCTGGTCACCGACACCTCGGTGGTCGGCATCGACTACCGCGTGCAGGACGGCCTGCTGTACGCGGTCGGCAACGCCGGCGGCGTGTACCTGCTCAACACCGCCACCGCCGCGGCGACCCTGGTCAACCGCCTGTCGGTCGCGATGGACGGCACCGCGTTCGGCGTCGACTTCAACCCGGCCGCCGACCGGCTGCGCATCGTCAGCAACACCGGCCAGAACCTGCGCCACAACGTCAACTCAGGCGGCGTGACGCTGACCGACACCGCGCTGGCCTACACCGTCGGCATGCCGGCGACGGCAGTGACCGGTGCCGCCTATACCAACAACGATCTCGACGCCAACACCGCGACCAGCATTTTCGACATCGACACCGCGCTGGACCAGGTCGTGCTGCAGTCCCCAGCCAACGGCGGCACGCTCGCCGCCACCGGCAGGCTCACCGTCGACGCGCAGGCCGCCGTCGGCATGGACATCTACAGCACGATCATCGCGGGCGTGACCGTCGCCAACCGCGCGTATGCGGCACTGACCCCGCTCGGCGGCACGTCGAGCTTGTACGCGGTCGAATTGACCACCGGCAAGGCGACGCTGCGCGGCGCGTTCGCGACCGACAACCACATCGTCGACATCGCCATCCCGCAGGCTCAGTAGGTGCAGCAAATCCGGTCGCGGATGATTGGCGTCCGCGTCCGGGTCGGCCCGCCGGGACTTCGGTCCCGGCGGGCTCTTTGCCGGTGACGCGGCGATGGCTGGAACACAGACACTCCACCGCCGTCCGCTACAGGGTCACTGGTGATCGTGTCGCGCTTGCGATCGCGGCCACTCGCCCGCACATCGCATCACTCCCTGTCGAGCGATGCGCATGTCCAGCCCCAGCCACGTCAGCGACACGCCGATCACTCACCGCGACCAGCTAGTCGCCGAGCTCGCCTCCGGCGAAAAACCGGCGTCGGCATGGCGCATCGGCACCGAGCACGAAAAATTCGGCTTCCGCCTCGATGATCTGCGTCCGGCCACCTTTGACGGCGAGCGCGGCATCGAGGCGCTGCTCAACGGCCTCACGCGCTTCGGCTGGGAGCCGGTGATCGAAGGCGGCCGCGTGATCGCGCTGCTCAAGGATGCCGCGTCGGTGACCCTCGAACCCGCCGGCCAGCTCGAACTCTCCGGCGCGCCGCTTGCGACTATCCACGACACCTGCAGCGAGGTGCACGCGCATCTCGCCGAAGTGAAGACCGTCGCCGACGAACTGCAGCTCGGCTTCCTCGGCATGGGCTTCCAGCCCAAGTGGCGGCGCGACGAGATGCCGTGGATGCCCAAGGGCCGCTACCGGATCATGCAGGCCTACATGCCCAAGGTCGGCAGCCTCGGCCTCGACATGATGACGCGCACCTGCACGGTGCAGGTCAACCTCGATTACGCGACCGAGGCTGACATGATCAAGAAGTTCCGCGTGTCGCTGGCCTTGCAGCCGATCGCGACAGCGCTGTTTGCCGACTCGCCGTTCACCGAAGGCAAGCCCAACGGATTCCTGAGCTACCGCTCGCACATCTGGACCGACACCGATCCCGACCGCACCGGCATGCTCGATTTCGTATTCGACGACGGCTTCGGCTACGAGCGCTACGTCGACTACCTGCTCGACGTGCCGATGTACTTTTCGTACCGCGATGGCGTGTATGTCGATGCCAGCGGGCAGAGCTTCCGCGATTTCCTCGCAGGCTCGCTGCCGGCGCTGCCCGGCGCATTGCCGACGCTGCGCGACTGGTCGGACCATATGACCACCGCGTTCCCAGAAGTGCGGCTGAAGAAATTTCTCGAGATGCGCGGTGCCGACGGCGGCCCGTGGGGCCGGCTGTGCGCGCTGCCGGCGTTCTGGGTCGGCCTGCTATACGACGACGCGGCGCTCGATGCCGCCTGGGATCTGGTCCGCGATTTCACCATCGACGAGCGCAATGCCCTGCGCGACGGCGTGCCAAAACACGCACTGAAGACGCCGTTCCGCCACGGCAGCCTGCGCGACCTCGCGCTCGAAGCATTGAAGATTTCCGCCGCCGGCCTGCAACGCCGCGCACGCATCAATGCCAACGGTGCCGACGAGAGCATCTACCTCGCGCCGCTGATCGAGGTGGCCGAAGCCAACGAGACCCCGGCCGAACGCAAGCTAGCGTTGTTCCATGGTGAGTGGAACGGCAGCGTCGACCCGGTGTTCGGCGAGTTTGCGTACTGAACACGCTGGGCATGACGATGCGCTGCCTGACGCCCGGCGCTGCCGCTGTCCGTGGCCAGCCCGCTCAACTTGTTGTCGTTGCAGTCGATGGTGACGTTGGCGTTGATCGTGATCGCCGCGCCGGTGCGACTGCGGTGGACAGGTTCTTCTTCGGGGTAGACGCCTTGGGTGCTGATGGCCGTGGGGACCGAGGCGATACCCGGTATCGGCCGGCGTGGCGTGGCGGGACCTTCCCCAGCGGTTCGGTGACTTTCGGGTGATCCATCTGCGCCACTCGCGCTGCAGCCGGCCGGGGGCTGGCAGCGTGTGTTTGAAGCTTTGGCGCAGGAGGCCGGCAACGAAGACGCGATGATCGGAAGTTGATTGCGGTCTGAGCAATTACGGCCGCGCATCTGATCCGCACAGGCCGCGCATCACAGCATCTTCACCGCTCAAGCGGCACCTGTCGGCTGCGCGCCCGTGATGATTGCCGTGTTCTGCCGACCAGGACTTTTGGCACGGTCGCGCACGGCATCCAACGCTACACTGACCAGTATAGAAATTGCCGCCCCCTCGGCATCTCTTTCCGCGGAGCACGCCACCGATGGCCACTACCCCCCGTTCGCTGGCACTCGCTGGTGTGATCGTGCTGGCATTGTCGGCATGCGGTACAGGCGAACCAGGCCAGTCGGGAGCGCCCGGCGGCCCCGGCGGCAATATGCCAGCGCCGGAAGTGGGCGTGATCGTCGCCCGGGCCGGCACCGTGCCGCTGCAGCAGGACACCGTCGGCCGGCTGGCCGCGTACCGCAGCGCCGACGTCCGCGCGCGCGTGCCCGGCGTGCTGCAGCAGCGGGTGTACGAAGAAGGCACCGACGTCGTCGAAGGTCAGGTGCTGTTTGCGATCGATCCAGCGCAGCTGCGCGCCGCGCTCGGTCAGGCCAGCGCCGCGCTGGCTTCGGCGCAGGCCAATTACGCCAACGCCAAGGCCGCCGCCGACCGCGCCCGCCAGCTGCTGCCGCAGAAGTTCATCTCGCGCTCGGACTATGACAATGCGCTCGCCGCCGAGCGCAGCGGCACGGCGTCGGTGCAGCAGAACCAGGCAGCGGTCGCCAGCGCCGAACTCGATCTCGGCTACGCCACGGTGCGCGCGCCGATTTCCGGCCGTGCCGGCAGGCAGCAGGTTACCGAGGGCGCGCTGGTCGGGCAGGGCGCGACCACCCTGCTGACCACCGTCGACCAGATCGATTCGCTGTACGCCAATTTTTCGATGGGCGTGTCCGAGCTCGACCAGATCCGCCGCCTGCAGGCTAATCGTTCGGGTAACAGCGAGGTCGAGGTGCTGCTGCCCGACGGCTCGCCGTATGCGCGCAAGGGCGTGCTGGACTTTTCCGGCGACATCGTCGATCCGGCCACCGGCGCGGTGTCGCTGCGCGCGCGCATTCCCAATCCCGACAAGATCCTGCTTCCGGGCACCTATGTGACGCTCAAGACCACGCTCGGTGAAGTCCGCAACGCCTATCTGGTGCCGCAGGCCGGCGTGCAGCGCGACGCCGCGAGCGCTTTCGTGCTGGTGGTCGGCGCCGACGGCAACGTCGCGCGCAAGGACATCGTCGCCGACCGCAGCCAAGGCAGCCACTGGATCGTGACCCAAGGCCTGACCGGCGGCGAACAGATCATCGTTTCCGGCCTGCAGCAGGTACAGCCTGGCAGGCCCGCCAAGGCGACGCCGTGGCCGCCGAAGCCGCCTGCTGCGCCCGGCGCACCGGGTGCCGCGCCGGGCGGCCAGTCCGCGGCAATACCCGCTGCCGGCAAGCCGGGCGACCGCGCGACCGCCAGGGGCTGATCGGCGATGTCCAGATTTTTCATCCACCATCCGGTTTTCGCCTGGGTCATCGCGATCCTGATCACGCTCGGCGGCGTGCTCGCGATCTTCAACCTCGGCGTCGAGTCGTATCCCAATATCGCGCCGCCGCAGGTGACGGTGAGCGCCACGTATCCCGGCGCGAGCGCCGACACCACCGAGCGCGCGGTCACCCAGGTGATCGAGCAGCAGCTCACCGGCATCGACAACCTCGACTATTTCAGCTCGTCGTCGAGCGCCAACGGCGGCACCAACATCACCCTCACCTTCCAGCCCGGCACCGATGCCGACATCGCCCAGGTGCAGGTGCAGAACAAAGTGTCGCTGGCGACGCCGCGGTTGCCGACCGAGGTCAACCAGCAGGGCGTGGTGGTGGCCAAGGCCAACCCCGACTTCCTGATGATAGCGGCGCTGCGCAGCGATAACCCGTCCTTCGACCGTTACGCCTTGGGCGACCTGATCGCCTCCAACGTGCTCGACCAGGTCTCGCGCGTGCCCGGCGTCGGCAGTACGCGCCAGTTCGGCAGCGAATACGCGATGAAGATCTGGCTCAACCCGGAAAAGCTGCAGGGCTACGGTCTGTCGGCCAGCCAGGTGCTCGACGCGGTGCGTGGCCAGAACGTGCAGTTTGCCGCTGGCTCGGTCGGCGCAGAACCGGCACCGCAAGGCCAGGCGTTCACCGCGACGGTGTCGGCCGAGGGCCGTTTCAGCACGGCCGAACAGTTTGGCGGCATCGTGCTGCGCGCCAACAACGACGGCACCACGGTGCGTCTGCGCGACGTCGCGCGGGTCGAAAAGGGCCCAGGAGCGTATGGCAACCAGGTCAGCTACAACGGTATCCCGGCGAGCGGCTTCGCAGTGCAGCTCGCGCCCGGCGCCAATGCGCTCAGTGTCGCGCAGGCGGTGCGCGACAAGATGGACGAGTTGGCGGCGACCTTTCCGTCCAGCGTGAGCTGGTTCTCGCCCTATGAGACGTCCAACTTCGTCAGGGTTTCGATCGAGGAGGTGGTGATCACCCTGATCGAGGCGGTCGTGCTGGTGTTTCTGGTGATGCTGATCTTTCTGCAGAACCTGCGCGCGACGATCATTCCGACCCTGGTCATCCCGGTCGCGCTGCTCGGCACGTTTCTGGGCATGTACGCGATCGGCTTCACCATCAACCAGCTCAGCCTGTTTGGCATGGTGCTGGCGATCGGCATCGTGGTCGACGACGCGATCGTGGTTATCGAGAACGTCGAACGGATCATGACCGAGGAGGGCTTGCCGCCGAAGCAGGCGACGGAGAAGGCGATGGGCCAGATCACAGGCGCGGTGATCGCGATTACCGTGGTGCTGGCGGCGGTGTTCATCCCCAGCGCGTTCCAGGCCGGCAGCGCCGGCGAGGTCTACAAGCAGTTTGCGGTCACCATTGCGATGGCGATGGGCTTCTCGGCGTTCCTCGCGCTCGGCTTCACCCCGGCGCTGTGCGCGACGATGCTCAAGCCGACCGGCCACCACGACAGCCGCAACGTGATTTTCCGCGGCTTCAACAAACTCTACGACTGGGTGTCCGGCACCTACGTCGGCCACATCGGCAGCGCGGTGCGACACGCGCCGCGCTGGATGCTGGTGTTCGCGGTGCTGACGCTGATCTGCGGCTTTTTGTACGCGCGCATGCCGACCAGCTTTTTGCCCGAGGAAGACCAGGGCTATGCGCTGGCGATCGTGCAGCTGCCGCCGGGGGCCACGCTGGACCGCACCGCGGCGGTGCTGGCGCAGATGCGCGGCACGATCGAAAAGCAGGACGGCTACCTGGGGATGGTGCAGGTCGCCGGCTTCAGCTTCGTCGGCCAGGGCGAGAACGTCGGCATGGCCTTCATCCGGCTCAAGGACTGGGGCGATCGCGACATCGATGCGGCCAGTTTCATCGGCAATGCTAACCGGGCGCTGTCCGGCATCCGCGACGCGCGCATCTTTGTCATCAACCTGCCGACGGTGCGCGGCCTCGGTCAGTTCGGCGGCTTCGACCTGTACCTGCAGGACCGCGCCGGGCTCGGTCGCGAGGCGCTGGCCAATGCCCGCAACCAGCTGCTCGGCTCGGTGTCGCAGAACCCCTTGCTGACCGGGGTGCGGCCCAACACGCTCGAAGACGCACCGCAACTCAGGCTCGACGTCGACCGCGTGCAGGCATCGGCGATGGGCCTGTCGGTCAGCGACGTCTACAACGCGATCCAGCTGATGCTGGCGCCGGTCTACGTCAACGACTTCGTCGATGCCGGCCGCGTCAAGCGCGTCAACATCCAGGCCGATGCGCCCTACCGCACCGGTCCGGAATCGCTGGCGCGGTACTTCTCGCCGAGCACCGCGACCGCCAGCGCCGACGCGAGCAATGGCAATGCCGTGGCGACCACGCCGGCGATGATTCCGCTGTCCAACGTCGTCAAGGCCCGCTGGATCACCGCGCCGCCGTCGCTGAACCGCTACAACGGCTATGCGGCGGTCGAGATCGTCGGCTCGCAGGCCCCGGGCACCAGCTCGGGCGAGGCGATGGACGCGATGAGCAGGAGCATCGGCGAATTGCCCGAAGGCTTCGGCTTCGACTGGACCGGCCAGTCGTACCAGGAAATCCTGTCCGGAAACACCGCCACGCTGCTGCTCGTGCTGTCGCTGCTGGTGGTGTTTTTATGCCTCGCGGCGCTGTACGAAAGCTGGTCGGTGCCGGTCGCGGTGCTGCTGGTGGTGCCGCTCGGCATCCTCGGCGCGGTCGCGTTCTCGCTACTGCGCGGGCTGCCCAATGACATCTATTTCAAGATCGGCCTGATCACGGTGATGGGCCTGGCAGCCAAAAACGCGATCCTGATCGTCGAGTTTGCGATTGAGCAGCGCAAGGCCGGCAAGGGCGTCGGCGAGGCGGTGATCGAAGCGGCCAAGCTGCGCTTCCGGCCGATCCTGATGACCTCGTTCGCGTTCATCCTCGGCGTCACCCCGCTGGCGGTCTCGACCGGTGCCGGCGCCAATGCCCGCCATGCGATCGGCACCGGCGTGATCGGCGGCATGCTGTTCGCAACCTTCTTGGGCCTGCTGCTGATCCCAGTGT
>JBOHYD010000462.1:0-1811 GCA_050737635.1 Luteimonas sp.
GTACAACCCGCCCTTGGCGTCACCCGATTGGATCGCACCCGCGGTGAACCCGCTCACCGCCGTGAACGCCATCTTGGCGCCCAGCGTTTGAAGTCCCTGAACGTAGATTCCAGACCCCACCGAGATCGCAATCGCGACCGCCGTGCGCAGATAGCCCTGCTCAGCCCGCCCCCAGTACCCCGTCGGATCGATGAACGCCAGCGGATTGTTGTTGACGTACGTGTAGCGGTTGAAGCTCTGGCTGCTGTACGGGTCCTGGATGATCGGATCGGCCTGCCGCATCCGCCCTTGGTCGGGCGCGTAGATCCGCCCGTTCATGTGCACGAAGCCCGCCGGGTCGATCATCTCGTGCCCGGTGAAGCCGTGCCGGGTCGTGCGGCTGGCATCGAACGCCGGCCACTGCACCCAGTCCAGCACGATCCCCGTGTTCGGATCGCGCCGTCGGCCCCACGCGTCGTAGCCCATGCTGCCGTTGGGGGTCACGATCGCGCCGGCTTCCGTGGTCACCACCGTGGCCGAGCCGAGATGATCGCTGAACAGGTAGTCGCGCCGTCGCTGGATGCTGGCGTCGGTCTGCCGGCTGGCATAGACGATCAGCCCGGCCACGTAACGCTTGACCTCGATCCGGGTGTCGGCGAACCGGTGCACCTCGGTGTTGCCCACCACGTGCGTGATCTGGCTGGCGGTCGGTGAACTCGCGGTCGCGAAGTCCAGCCGCTTGACCCGCTCCCGGTTCGGGCCGTACGCGAAGTCGGTCCGCTGGTTGGAGAAGTCGGCAATGACGCTGGTGAGCTGGTCGGCCGCGCTGTAGCTCATCCGGCGCGTGGTCACGCCATACACCCGCCGCACGTTGTTGCCGTGCGCGTCGTAGCACTCCTGGCCCGCCTCCAGCACGCTGACCGCGTGCGGGCCGGGGACCACTTCGCCGGCCTGGTTGCACTCCGCCGGTTTCGTCCCGTACGTGTACGGGCCCGCATCGGACTTGCTGGTGATGTTGCCCGTGCCCGCGCCACCGCCGTCGTACACCATCGTCTGCGTGCCGGTGACCTGGCCGCCCGAGTTCCATTGCGAGACTTGGGTCAAGCGCTGCAGGGCGTCGTAGGCAAAGGTCTCGCGCAGGTAGCGGCCGGTGGTCTGGTCGATGCGCTGGCTGACGTTGCCCAGCGCGTCGTAGCTGTAGGCGAGGTTCTGCAGGCGCCCGCCGTCGGTCGCCACCGCGGTGAGGCGCCCCGTGGCGGGGTCGTACTGGCGGGTGGTCGTGATCGCGACGCTGGCCGCACGCTGCTCCTGCGTGACCGCGCCACGCGCATTGACCGCCTGCGTGAGCAGGTACACCGCCCCGGTGGTGCCGGGGAAGGCATCCCGGATCGTCTCCGTGTAACCCTGCGCGTTGTACTGGATCAGCTCGCCCAGTTCGGGTAAGCCGTCGGCGGCGTCGGAGGCGAAGAAGCTCTGGAACGCGCGGCTGTACTGATCGTAGGTCGCGCGGGTGCGGTAGGTGGTCAAAGGTGCGCGCGGCGTGCGTGCATCGCGCGTGCGTGCGTTGCGGGCGTCGCGTGACCGCTTCGCCTTGCGGCGCTCGTTCTCATCGGTCCGGGCCAGCGCAGCATCGAGTTGCGTGTTCACCGCCGCCGGCCGGGCCAGGCTGTCGTACTCGAACGTGCGCAGCACGACCTGATCGATGCCCGCCACCAGCGATTCGCTGGCCAGCGCGCCCAAACCTTGCGCGGCCTGGTCGTAGGTCCAGGTCGAGGTCTTCTCGACCGAACCGGTGCAGGTGGCGCCCGAGGCCGCGCCGAAGTGGTCGAGCC
>JBOHYD010000463.1:0-2506 GCA_050737635.1 Luteimonas sp.
CCAAACCGCTCCGCTCCCAGCTTGGTCAACGCCGCGGTCAGCGTCGTCTTGCCGTGGTCCACGTGACCGATCGTGCCCACGTTCACGTGCGGCTTGGTGCGCTCGAACTTTCCCTTTGCCATGACTGTGCTTCTCGCTGAACTGTGGAATGAACTGGAGGACCGCCACGCGGGCGAACCTCCGGAAATGGAATGGTGCTCACGAAAGGAATCGAACCTTCGACCTCCTCCTTACCAAGGAGGTGCTCTACCGACTGAGCTACGTGAGCGCTGACATGCGGGTGACGCGGTAAAAAGCAACGAAGCGACTTTAACGATGGAACAGCACGGCGGGTGGAGCGGGAGAAGGGAATCGAACCCTCGTAATCAGTTTGGAAAACTGAGGTTCTACCATTGAACTACACCCGCTTTTTCGGGAATCGGCAATGGAGAATCGGCAATCGCCAGAGACACGGCGAGGTTTCTTGCGATTCCCGATTCTTCATTGCCGGCTGTTGGTGGAGGGAGGTGGATTCGAACCACCGAAGGCGTAAGCCAGCAGATTTACAGTCTGCCCCCGTTGGCCGCTTGGGTATCCCTCCAGTTCATGCAAAGACCTGACGCAGCCAGTGATTTTGACCGCAGCGGGTTTTGATGTCAACGGCTAGGCTGCCGGCAATCGCGCGCGCCGGCGCTCCGCCGCCGCACGGCACGCGCCGCCCTACCCGATCTACCTCCGCTGCAGGCCTGGGGCCGGTGGCCGCGGCCCGCCGTATTCGCCCCGCGGGAAGGCCCTGCCCTCGGCGAGGATGAACGCACCTGCACCCGCGCGGCCGGCGACAGCCGCTTGCCGGAGCGGTGCGAGGGTGCCAGCTGCGAATGACCGGGCTGCCGTCGACCGGCAGGGTGGTCTCGTCGCGGAGCTCGAACAGGTCAAGCGACACGGCGGCCAGCGGACGCCGTCGGGGCCGATGAGCATGAACGGGAGGGGCGCAAACAGCACGTCCTCCAGTTCCAACCACGCCGGTGGGCTGCCCATCACCGCCAGGTCGATCTCGTTGCGGCCCATCGTGCCGATCAGCTCGTTGCGGTTGCCGCTGTAGCGGCGACCATCACCGGCAGTGACTGCAACCGCGCCGGCGATAACCTCGACTGCTGACGACCAAGCGCGCTCGCGCCGTCCTCACCACACCCCGAGACGCTCGCCCGGATCTCGTGAACCCTGCACGGCAAATGCCGCATCGAATGCCGGCAGCGCCATGGCCGCGACGTTGGCGCGCAGCGCGGCTGGCGCGTGATGGTCGAACCGCGCGCGCTGACGCGCGGCGTCCGGCGTCAGCGCCTGCCTCCACAGCCGCGCCCACGCGAAGAAGAAATCACGGGCGTCGCGCTGTCGCAACGCCCCGTCATCGTCTTGTGCTGTCTGCCACGCGTCCCACGCGATCGCCAGTCCGGCGAGGTCGGCGATGTTCTCGCCGAGCGTCAGCCGGCCGTCGAGCGCGATGCCGTCGATCAGCGGCAGGCCGTCGAAGCGCGCGACGATCCGTTGCGCGCGCGCGGCAAACGCCGCGTCGTCGGATGGCGGCCACGCCGCACCGAAGCGACCATCGCCATCGAAGAGACGGCCCTGATCGTCCAACGCATGGCTCATCTCGTGCGCCATCACCGCGCCGATCGCGCCGTACTGGCGCGCCAGCGTGTCGTGCACGTCAAACAGCGGCGACTGCAGGATGCCGGCCGGCACCTCGATGCGGTTGCGGTGCGGGTCGTAGCGGGCGTTGACGCGGTGCGCCGGCATCGTCCATGCAGCGGCAGCGGCAGCGGTCAAGCCGCGCAGCCGTTGACGCAGCGCGTACGCGCGTGCGGCGCGCAGCCGGCGATGGAACGAGCCCTGCGTCAGCAGCAGCTCGCGCCAGTCCGGCCAGGCGGTCGGTGCGACCAGGCTTGCGCGCAGCGTATCGACCTTGGCCAACGCGCGGGCGCGGCCGGTATCGCTCAGCCAGTCCGCGCGCAGCACCCGTGCGCGCAGCGCCGCGCGCAGCCGTTCAAACAGCGCCTGCACGACGCTGCGCGTGTCCGCTGCGACATGCCGCGCGACATAGCATTCGGCCATCGCCTCGCCGAGGTCGCGGTCGATCGCGGCGAGCACCTGTTTCCACACCGGCGCGGCGCGGCGCTCGCCGCGCAGTGCGCGGCCGTAGAAGCGCTGGTGGCGACGGCGCAGGTCGGCGTCGAGCAACGGCGCGGCGCGATCGATACAGCGCACGCGCAGCCATGCCTGCCAGTCGGCGACGCTGCGCGTGCGCAGCAGGTCGGCGACGCCGGCATGCAGCAGCGGCGCAACGATCGACACGCGCGCAGGCATCGCCGTGTGCGTGGCGGCGAACACCGCATCCAGCGACAGCGGCGCAAGGCAGGCGCGTGCATCGGCGACCGCCATCGGCCGGTAGCGCGCGGCGACATCGCGGTCGCGATCGGCAGGCAGGCAGCGCGCCAGCGCGGCATCGATCGCCAGTGCGGCGGCGGCC
>JBOHYD010000464.1:0-1669 GCA_050737635.1 Luteimonas sp.
CGCGAGCATTCATGGTCGAGGCTGCCGCGGAAGCCTCCGAGGCGCTGATGGACAAGTATCTCAACGACGGTGAGCTCACAGAAGAAGAGATCATCGCCGGCCTGCGCGAGCGCACGCTGAAGGTGGAAGTCATTCCCGTGTACTGCGGCACCGCCTTCAAGAACAAAGGCGTGCAAGCGATGCTCGATGGCGTGATCCAACTGCTGCCGTCGCCGTCGGACCGCCCGCCGGTCAAGGGCATCGACGACGACGAGAAGGAAGACAGCCGTCCGGCCACCGACGCCGCGCCGTTCTCGGCGCTCGCGTTCAAGATCATGACCGACCCGTTTGTGGGCTCGCTGACGTTCTTCCGCGTCTATTCGGGCACGCTCAACTCCGGCGATCAGGTCTACAACCCGGTCAAGTCGAGGAAGGAGCGGGTCGGGCGCATCCTGCAGATGCACTCCAACAACCGCGAAGAGATCAAGGAAGTGCGCGCCGGCGATATCGCCGCGGCCGTCGGCCTCAAGGACGTTACCACCGGCGACACGCTGTGCGCGCAGGACCACATCATCACGCTTGAGCGGATGATCTTCCCGGAGCCGGTCATCTCGATGGCGGTGGAGCCGAAGACCAAGTCCGATCAGGAAAAGATGGGTTTGGCGCTCGGCCGCCTGGCGCAGGAGGATCCGTCGTTCCGCGTGCGCACCGACGAAGAATCCGGCCAGACCATCATCGCCGGCATGGGCGAGTTGCACCTCGAAATTCTCGTCGACCGCATGAAGCGCGAATTCAACGTCGAGGCGAATGTTGGTAAGCCTCAAGTTGCGTATCGCGAAACCATCCGCAAGGCCGTCAAGGCCGAAGGCAAGTTCGTGCGTCAGTCCGGCGGCAAGGGCCAGTTCGGCCATGTCTGGCTTGAGATTGAGCCGCAGGAGCGCGGCCTCGGCTACACCTTCGAAAACGCGATCGTCGGCGGCGTCGTGCCGAAGGAATACATCCCGGCGGTCGACAAGGGCATTCAGGAGGCGGTCGCCAACGGGCTGATGGCCGGCTATCCGATTGTCGACGTCAAGGTCAAGCTGATCGACGGTTCGTACCACGAGGTCGACTCGTCGGAAATGGCGTTCAAGATCGCTGGCTCCATGGGCTTCAAGGAAGGCTTTCACCGCGCCAGTCCGGTGTTGCTCGAGCCGATCATGAAGGTCGAAATCGTCACCCCTGAGGATTACCTCGGCGACGTGATGGGCGATGTCAGCCGTCGTCGCGGCATCCTGCAGGGCTCCGACGACATGCCGTCGGGCAAGGTCATCAACGCGATGCTGCCGCTGGGCGAGATGTTCGGCTATGCGACCAGCTTGCGCTCAATGTCGCAGGGCCGCGCGACGTTCACGATGGAATTCGACCACTACGCGGAAGCACCGGCCAACATCGCCGAAACGGTCGTGAAGAAGAATTAAGGGTCGGGACTCGGGACTCGAAAGATCAAAAGCAAAAGATGCTGCTGCTTTTTCGAGTTCCGGACAAACGCACAAAATCACCACAGATCACAGCAAAGGTAACCAGTCATGGCAAAGGGAAAGTTCGAGCGCACCAAGCCGCACGTGAACGTGGGCACGATCGGTCACGTGGACCACGGCAAGACGACGCTGACCGCGGCGTTGACCAAGCTGGGAGCGGAGCGGTTTGG
>JBOHYD010000465.1:0-8841 GCA_050737635.1 Luteimonas sp.
GGCGATGACGATCAACGGCGCGATCAGGCAAGCGAGACCGAGCGAACGCAGCATGGCAGGGCTCCCCGGCCGCGACAGACGGTTGCAGCGGATGCGTTGTAGCAGATCGCCGGCGGAATAAACGCCTGCGAGCGTTGCGGACATGCGCATTACCGGCCTGCATGTCCATGCAAACGTCACCGAGATGAGTTTGGCGGCGTCATCATGTGCCGCCAATAATGCAGAAGGCCGCATCGCTGCGGCCTTCCGGTCATGCATGCGCATCGCGACTCAGCGCTGGCGCGCCTTGAAACGCGGGTTGGACTTGCAGATTACGAAGACCTTGCCGCGGCGACGGACGATCTTGCAATCGCGGTGACGGGCCTTCGCCGATTTCAGGGAGGACAGGACCTTCATGACAGACCTCAAAAGACGGATTGGATTCGGGCAGCCGTGGAGTATAGCCGGTGATTTCCGGGCGATTCAAGCGCTTGCGGACCAAATCGATCGGCGGCGTCTAGAATGTCCGGCATCCCAACGCAGGCAGCGCGACATGACGAGCGACACGGTGCCGGTGCTGACCATCGACGGGCCGTCGGGTTCCGGCAAGGGCACCATCAGCCGGGCGGTGTCGCAGCGGTTGGGCTGGCATTACCTCGATTCCGGGGCGCTGTACCGCGCGGTCGGCGTCGCGGCGGGTTGGGCCGACCTCGACCTAGACGATGCCGGCGCACTGGTGCGCTGCACGTTCGATACCGAGATCGGCTTTCGCGACGAGCCGGGCGGCGAACTGCGGGTGCTGGTCAACGGCCACGATGCCACCGACGAACTGCGTACCGAGACCGCCGGCGCGGCGGCGTCGGCGATCGCCGCGATCCCGGAAGTGCGCGCGGCGCTGAAGGACCGCCAGCGTGCATTCCGGCGCTTGCCGGGCCTGGTCGCCGACGGCCGCGACATGGGCACGGTGATCTTTCCGGACGCGCCGTTCAAGGTGTTCCTGACCGCCAGCGCCGATGAACGCGCCGAAAGGCGCTATAAGCAGTTGAAGAACAAGGGAGTTTCCGTTACCTTGAGCGGTCTGTTGCGGGAGATTCTGGCCCGCGACGCGCGCGATGCCAGCCGCGCGGTGGCGCCGCTGCGGCCGGCTGAAGACGCCGTCCGCATCGACACCACCGGGCTCGGCATCGATGCCGTTGTGGAGCGCGTATTAGAAGTAGTAGGTGCCTAGCGCCTACTCCGATTTCCTTCCCTTCAAGGGGGAAGGCAAGGATGGGGATGGTGTTCCGTTACGGTGCCGTGAGCTCCGCAATCAAACTCATCCCCTCCAACCCTCCCCTTGAAGGAGAGGGCGTTCCAGCCTTCTCTCCTTAATAATGAAGGGCGAAGGTGTTACATACAGGCCCCGTCGCCCTGTGGCGGCGGGTTTTTTCCACCACAACACTCACGGCCACGCGCAATCCCGCGCAAGCCGACAACGGGTGGACCGGGATGGGCGCGTGCCGCGCTCCGGTCTGAGTCATCAACCGAGATATTTCCAACATGACCGAATCATTCGCAGAACTGTTCGAAGCCAGCCAGAACAACCTGGCCAAGCTCAAGCCCGGCGCGATCGTCACCGGCGTCGTGATCCAGGTGCGCACGGACGTCGTCGTCATCAACGCCGGCCTCAAGTCCGAAGGCATCGTGCCGATCGAACAGTTCCGTAACGACGACGGCGAGATCGACGTCGCCGAAGGCGACATCGTCAAAGTGGCGCTCGACTCGCTCGAAAACGGCTTCGGCGAGACCGTGCTGTCGCGCGAGAAGGCCAAGCGTTCGATGGTGTGGGACGAACTTGAGGAAGCCCTCGAGAAGAACGAAACCATCACCGGCCGCATCAGCGGCAAGGTCAAGGGTGGTTTCACCGTCGACATCAAAGACGTTCGCGCGTTTCTTCCCGGTTCGCTGGTCGATGTGCGCCCGGTGCGCGACCCGGTGTACCTGGAAGGCAAGGAGCTGGAGTTCAAGCTCATCAAGCTCGACCGCAAGCGCAACAACGTGGTGGTCTCGCGCCGCGCGGTGGTCGAGAGCGAGCATTCCGAAGAGCGCGAGCAGCTGCTCGAGAGGCTGGTCGAGGGCGCGGTGCTGAAGGGCGTGGTCAAGAACCTCACCGACTACGGCGCGTTCGTCGACCTCGGCGGCATCGACGGCCTGCTGCACATCACCGACATGGCCTGGAGGCGCGTGCGCCATCCGTCCGAAGTCGTCGAAGTGGGCGCCGAGCTCGACGTGCGCGTGCTCAAGTACGACAAGGAGCGCAACCGCGTCAGCCTCGGCCTCAAGCAGCTCGGTGAGGATCCCTGGGACAACATCGCGCGCCGCTACCCGTCCAACACCCGCGTGTTCGGCAAGGTCAGCAACGTGACCGATTACGGCGCGTTCGTCGAGATCGAGCCGGGCGTCGAAGGCCTGGTGCACGTGTCCGAAATGGACTGGACCAACAAAAACGTCAACCCGTCCAAGGTCGTGCAGGTCGGCGATGAGATGGAAGTCATGGTGTTGGACGTGGACGAAGAGCGTCGCCGTATCTCGCTGGGCATCAAGCAGGTCACGTCCAACCCGTGGGAGACCTTCGCGGCGATCCACAAGAAGGGCGACAAAGTCGAAGGCCAGATCAAGTCGATCACCGACTTCGGCATCTTCATCGGCCTTGACGGCGGCATCGACGGCCTGATCCACCTGTCCGACATGACCTGGGCGTCGACCGGCGAGGACATCGCCCGCGAGCTCAAGAAGGGCGACACGCTCGAAGCCGTGGTGCTGGCCGTGGACCCGGAGCGCGAGCGCATCAGCCTCGGCGTCAAGCAGCTCGAGCAGGATCCGTTTGGCCAGTACATGGCCAACAACCCGCGCGGCAGCAAGGTCACCGGCACGGTGAAGGACGTTGACGCCAAGGGCGCAACGATCGAGCTCGCTGACGGCGTGGAAGGTTACGTCGCCGCGCGCGACATCGCCGAGGAGCGCGTCGACGACGCCAGCCAGCATCTCAAGGTCGGCGACAGGGTCGAGGCCAAGTTCATCGGCATGGATCGCAAGGGCCGTTCGCTGCAGCTGTCGATCAAGGCCCGGGACGAGGCCGACACCGCCGACACTATCGCCGAGTACAACAAGGCGTCGTCGGCGTCGTTGGCCGATGCTTCCAGCGGCACCACCAAGCTCGGTGCGCTGCTGCGCGAGCAGCTCGAGAACAAGTCCGAGTAAGTGCGGGCGCAGGTGGCCCGGCACAGGCCGGGCCACTGTCGACTTTGGCTGCCCTATCGACGACTGATCAGACGGCTGTTTACATGACCAAATCGGAACTGATCGAAGTCCTCAGTCAGCGGCAGGGGCACCTCAAGTCCGATGACGTGGACATGGCGGTGAAGTCTCTGCTCGAGATGATGGGCGGCTCGCTGGCACATGGCGAGCGCATCGAAATCCGCGGTTTTGGCAGTTTTTCGCTGCATTACCGGCCACCGCGCACCGGACGCAACCCCAAGACCGGCGACTCGGTGCCGCTGCCCGGCAAGCAAGTTCCGCATTTCAAACCCGGCAAGGAGCTGCGCGAACGCGTCAGCACCGTCACCCCGCTGCCGCCGGAAGACTGACCGGGCCGGCGCGCGTCAGCTAAGCTACCCCGGTCATGGCAACGATCCACACCGCGTACTCCCCCGCTATCGCATCCATCGCACTTGACACCGTCACCCGCACCGGGCATCGGTGTGCGTTTGCGGCGTGCGTCGTCGGCGATTGCTGAGATGGCCTTCGTCAGCCAGTGGCTCTGGTTTTTTCTGCTGCTGCCGGTCGCGGCACTCAGCGGCTGGGTGATCGGTCGCCGTGGCGGCGAGCGTCACAGCGACAGTCAGGTCAGCCGGCTGTCGACCACGTATTTCCGCGGCCTCAACTACCTGCTCAACGAGCAGCCAGACAAGGCGATCGAACTGTTCTTGCACATCGCCGAGCTCGACAAGGACACGTTTGAAACGCAGATCGCGCTTGGCCATCTGTTCCGCCGCCGCGGCGAGGTCGATCGCGCGATCCGCCTGCACCAAGGCCTGGTGCAGCGACCGGACCTCAACGATGCGCAGAAGGTGCAGGCGCTGCTCGCGCTCGGCGAGGACTATATGCGCTCGGGCCTGCTTGATCGTGCCGAAACGGTCTTCACCGATCTCGCCAGGATCGACCAGCGCGCGCCGCAGGCGCTCAAGCACCTGATCGGCATCTATCAGTCCGAACGCGACTGGGCCAAGGCGATCGAGAATGCCTCGCGCTACGAGGCCGCGACCGCCGAACCGATGGGCAAACTGATCGGCCAGTTTGAATGCGAACTCGCCGACCGCCTGCGTGCTGCCGGTGATCTCGATGGCGCGCGCACTGCGGTCGCCCGCGCCTACGCCGCCGACTCCAACTCGGTGCGCGCCGGCATGCTCGAAGGACGGGTCGAACTCGAGGCCGGCAACGACGTCGCCGCGATCCGCGCCTTCGAACGCGCCGCCCGCCACGATCCCGACTACCTGCCCGAAGTGCTGTCATCGCTGCTCGCGGCCTACGAACGCGTCGGCGACACGACTGGCGCGCGGTCGTTCCTGTCGGAGATGTGCGAGCACTACCGCGGCATCGCGCCGGTGCTGGCGCTGACCAAACTGGTCGAGGCCGAGGAGGGCGTGGCGCAGGCGCGCGCGTACCTGGCCCGCCAGCTCAAAGACCGGCCGTCGGTGCGCGGCGAGGCGGCGCTGATCGACCTGACCCTGGCCGACGGCAGTGACCAGACCCAGACCCTGCACGACCTCAAGCACATCACCGACCAACTGCTGGTGCGCAATCCCAGCTACCGTTGCAACCGCTGCGGCTTTGGCGCGCGCAGCCACCACTGGCAGTGCCCGAGCTGCAAAGAGTGGGGCAGCATCAAGCCACTGCTGAACTACGCCGTGGTCTGATGCCGTCGACTGCGTTGACACTTGTTGCCCTGGCATTGGCGTGCGTGGTTGCGGCGGCGGTCGGTACCGCGATCGCACGTGACTATGCGCTGCGCCGCAATCTGCTGGACCAGCCCGGCGCACGGCGCAGCCATGCCGTGCCGACGCCGCGCGGCGGCGGGATCGCGATCGTCGCGGTACTGCTGGCGGTGCTGGCTGGGGTGGCGATCGCCGATCCATTCGCGCGGCCGTTGTGGCTGGCGGCGTTCGTCGGACTGCTGCTGGTGGCCGGCGTCGGCTGGATCGACGACCACCGTGCGCTGTCGCCGTGGTTGCGTCTGAGCGTCCACGCCATCGCCGCGGTCATGCTCGCCGTGGCTGTCTATGCCCAGCAGCAAAGCGTCATCGCCGCAGCGATCGCGTTTGTGCTCGCGATCGTGCTGGTCAACGTCTGGAACTTCATGGACGGCATCGACGGGTTAGCCGCGACCCAGGCGACGGTGGCCGCTGCCGGCTATGCGCTGATCGCCGGCAGCGAATCGGCGCGCTGGCTGGCGATCGCGCTGGCGGCGGCATGTTGCGGATTCCTGCCGTTCAATGCCCCGAGGGCGCGGATCTTTCTCGGCGACGTCGGCAGTGGAGCGCTTGGCTATCTGCTTGCGGTGATCGCTGTTGCTGTCGGCAGCATGAACGACCTCGGCAGCGTCCTGCTCTTGTTGCCGCTGTCGGCGTTCATTCTGGATGCCGCATTGACGCTGATTTCACGCATGCGCCGCGGCGAGCGCTGGTGGACGCCGCATGTCGCGCATGCCTATCAGCGCTGGGCGCGTGCGGACGGCGATCATTTTCGCGTCACCGTGGCGTATCTGGCGTGGTCGGTGATCGCGGTTGTTGCGATGTTGGGTATGTCGGCCGGCAGTCGGACGGTTATCATGGCGGCCGCGATTGGCTGGTATCTCGGGGGAGCGATCGTCTGGGCTTGGCTTCAGGCCCGGCACGGCAAGGCGCTTCAGGACGCACAGGTATGAGGGGATCGACATGAATGGACTGAAAGGTCGCATCAGCGCGGGTCTGCCGCGGATCGCGGTCGTGACCCATGACCTGTTCATGGTCTGGCTGTGCTGGGTCGGGCTCAACCAGTTCCGCTACGCGATGGAGAACAGCACGCGCGACGTGCCGATGTGGTCGACCGAGATCGCTCTCATCCTGTGCGCACAGGGCTTGGTGTTCTGGAAGGTCGGCCTGTATCGCGGCATCTGGCGCTTCGCCAGCCTTCCCGATCTGCTCAATATCTTCAAGGCCAGCTTGCTCGGCCTGCTCGCGGTCGTGCTGGCGCTGTTCCTGTACAACCGCCTCGGCATGACGCCGCGATCGGTGCTGGTGCTGTACCCGGCGATGCTGACCGCGCTGCTCGGCATGCCGCGCCTGCTGTACCGCTCGTGGAAGGACCGCAGCTCCGCGCGCACCGACAAGGCCGCGATCCGCGTACTGATCCTCGGTGCCGGGCAGGCCGGCGAGACCCTAGTCCGCGACTTGCGTCGCGCCGGCGCCTACCAGCCGGTCGGGTTTCTCGATGACGCCGCCAAGCTGCGCGGCAGTTACCTGCAGGGCGTGCCGGTGCTCGGCAGGATCGAGGATGTCGGCCGGGTCGCGCCCGAGACCGCCGCCAAGCTGCTGGTGATCGCGATGCCGTCGATCAACGCCGCGTCGATGCGGCGCGTGGTCGAGGCCTGCGAGCGCACCGGGATCACGTTCCGCACGGTGCCGCGCCTCGACGATCTGCTCGAAGGCCGTTCGCTGCCCGGCGAGCTCAAGGAGGTTGCGATCGAGGACCTGCTCGGCCGCAAGCCGGTCATCCCGGACTGGAAATCGATCCGTGCCTGGCTCGGCGGCCGCAGCGTGCTGGTCACCGGCGCCGGCGGTTCGATCGGCTCCGAACTCTGCCGCCAGTGCGCCCGCCACGGTGCCCGGCAGATCACATTGGTCGAAATGGACGAGTTGGCGCTGGCGACCACCCATGCCGAGCTGCTGCGCGACTTTCCGCAGATCCAGGTCGTGCCGATCCTCGGCGACTGCGGCGATCGCGCGGTGATCCGCCATGCCCTCCAGCTATCGACGCCCGAGGCGGTATTCCACGCCGCGGCCTACAAACAGGTGCCGGTGCTCGAAGGCCAGCTGCGCGAGGCGATCCGCAACAATGTGCTGGCGACCGAAACCGTCGCCCGCGAAAGCCTGCAGGCCGGCATCGCTACCTTCGTGCTGATCTCCACCGACAAGGCCGTCGACCCGGTCAATGTGCTCGGCGCCAGCAAACGGCTGGCGGAGATGGTCTGTCAGGCAATGGCCGCACCGCACGCGTCGCGCTTCATCACCGTGCGCTTTGGCAACGTGCTCGACTCCGCCGGCAGCGTGGTGCCGCTGTTCCGCGCCCAGATCCGCCAGGGTGGCCCGGTGACCGTGACCGACCCCGATGTCACCCGTTACTTCATGACCATCCCCGAAGCCTGCCAGTTGATCCTGCAGGCCTCGTCGATGGGTTCGCAGCAGGCGATCTACACCCTCGACATGGGCGAGCCGGTGTCGATCCGGCTGCTCGCCGAGCAGATGATCCGCCTCGGCGGCAAGCAGCCCGGTCGCGACATCGCGATCGTCTACACCGGGCTGCGGCCGGGCGAAAAACTGCACGAAACGCTGTTCCACGCCGATGAACGCTATCGCCCGACCGCGCATCCGAAGATCCTGCAGGCCGAGGCGAGGGCGATTGCGAGCGAACGCATCGCCAACGTTGGCGTCAGGCTGCGTGAGGCGGTCGACCGCTACGATCTCGACAGTCTGTCATTCATCCTCCGGGAATCGGTTCCGGAATTTTCACCACTCACGACGCCCACCAAGCCGCAGGCGGCAACGGTGGTCGAGTTTCCGGCCAGGAGCGCACGCAGAACATGAGTCAACGCATTCGCAAGGCAGTTTTCCCGGTCGCAGGCCTGGGCACGCGGTTTCTGCCGGCCACCAAGACCGTGCCCAAGGAGATGCTGCCGATCATCGACAAGCCGCTGATCCAGTACGCGGTCGACGAGGCCATCGAGGCCGGTTGCGACACGCTGATCTTCGTCACCAATCGCTACAAGCACGCGGTGGCCGACTACTTCGACAAAGCCTACGAGCTCGAACAGAAACTCGAGAAGGCCGGCAAGCTCGAGCAGTTGGAGTTGGTGCGCGAAGTGCTGCCGGCCGGGGTGCGCGCGGTGTTTGTCACCCAGGCCGAAGCACTCGGCCTCGGCCACGCGGTGCTGTGCGCCAAGCCGGTGGTCGGCGACGAGCCGTTCGCGGTGCTGCTGCCCGACGACCTGATCTGGAACCGCGGCCCCGGCGCGCTCGCGCAGATGGCCGATCACGCCGAGACCAGCGGCCGCGGCGTGATCGCCGTGCAGGACGTGCCGCGCGAGCAGACTTCCAGCTACGGGATCGTCGCCACGGACATTTTCAACGACCGTCGCGGCTCGATCACCGGCATCGTCGAGAAGCCCGATCCCAAGGCAGCGCCGAGCACGCTGGCGGTCGTCGGGCGCTACATTCTTCCGGCCGAAATCTTCGCGCACCTGCAGACGATCGGCACCGGTTCCGGCGGAGAGATCCAGCTCACCGACGCCATCGCACGACTGATCGGCGGCTCCGGCATCGATGCCTATCGTTTCAAGGGAACGCGCTTCGACTGCGGTACCCACCTGGGCCTGATTGAGGCGACCATACGCTATGCACTGGACCACGAAAAATTGAGCGCCGCTGCCGCGGCGATGATGCAGAGTGCGCTCGACGAGCTTGGCGTCTACGAGGCATAAGGAAAAAAGGATGCCTGAATGCCGACACGGAAATGAACAAAAGAATGCGCCGTCGCGAGATGCAAAACTGCGATTTCGCAGTGCTATTC
>JBOHYD010000466.1:0-11511 GCA_050737635.1 Luteimonas sp.
GCTGTACTACGTGCAGATGGACCCGGCAACGATGATCGGCTACACGCCGGGCGCGGATCCCGAGCTGCAGATGACGCGTTATGACTCGGAAGCCTTGCTGCGCGATAAGAAAGCCGACCGGCAGGCGCTGATGTCGGCAGGCGAAATTGCGGTCGAACCCGACAAGCAGGGGCTGACGCCGTTCACCATCGAAGCACGCTCCACCTCGGCGGATTTCTTCGCGATGTTCGACGTCCCGCTCAAGTACGGGCAAGCCTGGAGCGGTGCCGACGATGCCGCGCGCGCGCGCGTCGCGGTGCTGGCTAAGGATCTCAACGACAAGTTGTTTGGCGGTGCCGACAGCGTCGGCAAGACGGTGCGCCTCAACCAGACCGCGTTCCGGGTGATCGGCGTGCTCGACGCCTGGCAGCCGAGCCCGCGCTTCTACGACCTCACCAACGGCATGTACCGCGACGGCGAGCAGGTGTTCCTGCCGTTCTCGACCTCGCGCGCGCTGAGGCTCGGCAACAACGGCAGCATGAACTGCTGGGACGGCGACAACGACGATCCGGAAGGCAGGAGCGGCGTCAGCGCACCGTGCGCATGGATCCAGTACTGGGTGCAGCTCGACAGTGCCGACAAGGTCGCCGCCTACCGTCGGTATCTGGTCAACTATTCCGACCAGCAGCGCAGCGCGGGCCGCTTCCAGCGGCCGACCAATACCCGCCTGAGCGATGTGATGACCTGGCTCGACTTCAACAAAGTCGTACCCGGCGATGTGCACCTGCAGACCTGGTTGGCGTTCGGCTTCCTGCTGGTGTGCCTGCTCAACACCGTCGGCCTGCTGCTCGCGAAGTTCCTGCGTCGCAGCGGCGAGATCGGCGTGCGCCGCGCGCTCGGCGCCTCGCGGCGCGCGATCTTCGCGCAGTGCCTGATCGAGGCCGGCACGATCGGTCTGGCCGGCGGCGTGCTCGGTCTCGGGCTCGCCGTGCTCGGCCTGTGGGCCGTGCGTCAGCAGCCGGCCGACTACGCCGCACTTGCCCGTCTCGATCCGTCGATGCTGCTCGCCACATTCGCCCTCGCCCTCGCCACCAGCCTGCTTGCCGGTCTGCTGCCGGCGTGGCGCGCGATGCAGGTGACGCCGGCGATGCAACTCAAATCGCAATGACTTTTTCGTAGCGGCGCGCCATGGGCGCGATGGGCCTCACCGGCACAGCCATCGTGCCCATGGGGCGCTGCTACGGACCACCAGAGGAACCGCCATGGACCTCCGTCCCATCCTTTCCACCCTGCAGCGCCACAAGACCGCCGCGGCGCTGATCGTGCTGGAGATCGCGCTGTCCTGCGCGATCATCTGCAACGCGCTGTTCTTGATTGGCAATCGCATCGAGCGCATGCAGCGCGTCAGTGGCCTGGCCGAAAACGAACTTGTGCGCGTGCGCGTCGAAGGCATCGCCAAGGACCAGGATTCAGCGGCGGTCACCAGGGCCGACCTCGCCGCACTGGCCGCGATTCCCGGCGTGACATCGGTGGCCTCGACCAACCAGGTCACCTACGGCAACTCGGCATGGAACAGCTCGATCACCCTGGTCAAGGACCAGAAGCAGCCGAATATGAACGTTGCGACCTACATCGGCAGCCAGCAACTGTTCGACACGATGGGCCTCCATTTGCTCGCCGGACGCCAGTTTCTGCCCGATGAGTTCATCGAATGGGACGCGATCCAGGCACCGGAATCGAAGGGCCATATCGCGTCGGTAATCATCACCCGCACGATGGCCGAGAAGCTGTACCCCGGCGTAAATGCCATCGGCAAGACCTTCTTCGCGTGGGGCGAGGAGCCGCATCGCGTGGTCGGCGTGGTCGATCATCTGGTAAGGCCCAATGAACAGGGCGGCCCGGCGCAGAACGAATACGCGCTGCTGTTCCCGGTCAACGTGTCCTATGACGTCGGCGGCAACTACCTGCTCCGCGTTAGCGACCGGTCGCGTCGCGACGAGGTGATGAAGGCCGCGCTGAAAACCCTCGAAACCAGCGGACCCACGCGCATCATTCCCGCACAGCAAGCCAAGACCTTCGAGCAGATGCGCGCCGAGTATTACCGACCCGACCGCGCGATGATCTGGCTGCTGGTCGCGGTGTCGATCGCGCTGCTGGTGGTCACCGCGCTGGGTATCGTCGGACTGGCGAGCTTTTGGGTGCAGCAGCGCACCCGCCAGATTGGTGTGCGTCGCGCACTCGGTGCCACGCGCAGGCAGATCCTGCACTACTTCCAGGCCGAAAACTTTCTGCTCGCCACCGCCGGCATCGCACTCGGCATGTTGCTTGCGTATGCCATCAACCAGCTGCTGATGAGCAAGTACGCGCTGCCACGCCTGCCGCTGAGCTATCTGCCGGTCGGCGCGGTCACGCTGTGGCTGCTCGGGCAGATCGCGGTGTTCGGGCCCGCGCGGCGCGCGGCCGCGGTGCCGCCGGCGGTCGCCACCCGCAGTGTTTGACGCTGTAGGAGCGGCCCATGGTGCGCTCCTACAACAGCGCCGGTGCCACACATCGCGCAAATTGAAATAGGATGAGCCATCCACGCCAGGAATCGGCTATGTTCGGCTATTACTTCGTCCTCGCCATTCGCAGTTTCAAGCGCAATAAAATATTGACGGCGCTGATGGTGTCGGCGATCGCTTTCGGCATCGGCGCCAGCATCACCATGCTGACGGTGCTGCACGTGCTGTCCGGCGATCCGATCCCGGGCAAGAGCGACCAGCTGTTTTATCCGCAGCTCGATTCCGCGGGCATGATCGATTACGCGCCCGGCGACGAGCCGTATCCGTTGCTGACCCGCCTCGATGCCGAAACCCTGCTGCGCGAGCGCCGCGGCGATCGCCAGGCGCTGATGGCCCAGGGCGAAGTCGGCATCCAGTCCGAAAGCTTGGGCGTGATGCCGTCTCTCGCCATCGCCCGCTACACCTCAGCAGACTTCTTCGCGATGTTCGCGACGCCATTCCGCTACGGCGGCGGCTGGAATGCCGATGACGACGAGCGCCGCGCCCGCGTCGCGGTTATCTCGCAGGAGCTCAACAACACATTGTTCGGCGGCCGCGACAGTGTCGGCAAAACCTTCAACCTGGAGGGCATCGACTTCCGCATCCTCGGCGTGATCGGCGACTGGCGGCCGATGCCGAGGTTCTACGATGTCGTGAGCGACGGCGCACTCAGCGCCCTGGAGGGCGTGTTCCTGCCGTACTCGACCTCGCGCGAGCTGCGGCTGTACGTGAAAGGCAGAATCCCGTGCTGGGACGGCGTCAACACCGACGGTCCGGAAGGCCCCTACGCGCTGAACGCGCATTGCGCCTGGTTGTCGTACTGGGTGGAACTGGACACCCCGGCCAAGGTCGAGGCCTACCGCCGCTACCTGGTCAACTATTCCGACCAGCAGCGCGCCGCAGGGCGTTATCAACGGCCGACCAATGTCCGCCTGAACGATGTGATGACGTGGTTGGAAGTCAACAAGGTCGTGCCCAGCGACGCCCGCCTGCAAACCTGGCTGGCCTTCGGCTTCCTGCTGGTGTGCCTGGTCAATACCGTGGGCCTGCTGCTGGCAAAGTTTCTGCGTCGCAGCGGCGAGATCGGCGTGCGTCGGGCATTGGGTGCCTCGCGCGGCGCGATCTTCATGCAATGCCTAGTCGAGGCGGCAACGGTCGGCTTGGCCGGCGGCGTGCTCGGATTGGGCTTGGCCTGGCTCGGGCTGCAGCTGGTGCGGCAATCGACGGTCGATTACCCGGATCTGCTTGCTCTGGATCCGGCGATGTTGCTGACGACCTTCGCATTGGCGATCGCCTCCAGCCTGCTCGCCGGCCTGCTGCCGGCCTGGCGTGCGATGCGGGTGCAGCCTGCGCTCCAGCTCAAATCGCAATAGCCCAGCCGATGTCGAGAACCTACCCATGACCCGCGAAATGCACGGCCATCCTGCCGCGCTCGCCACACATTTCGCCTGCGCGCGCTTGCGCAGGGACTGAGGAGACCGCCGTGGAATTGCGCCCCATCCTGTCCGCGCTCTGGCGCCACAAAATCACCACCGGTCTGATCGTGCTGGAAATCGCGCTCAGCTGCGCGATCATCTGCAATCTGCTGTTCCTGATCGATGCGCGCATGCAGCGCATGCAGCGCCCTTCCGGCGTGGTCGAGAACGAGGTGCTCTTGGTCAAGGTGGGCGGCACCTCGGCGAGCCAGGACAATGACGCAGCGGCGACGACCCAGGCCGATCTCGTCGCATTGCGGACGATTCCCGGCGTCAAGGCCGCCGCCACCGCCAGTCAGGCGACGTTCGGCAGTGCTTACATGAGTCGAGGCGTGTACCTGGACAAGGACGCGGCACGCACGATCTTGTACGCATCGTCGTATGCCGGCAGCGATGAGCTGTTCGATGTCCTCGGCCTGAGCTTGGCCGCAGGACGCAAGTTCAACCCGGACGAGTTTATCGAGCTCAATGCGCTGGAAACCCCGGACAGCACGCAGGGGGTACCGGCGGTGATCATTACCCGGCATATGGCCGGCACCCTGTTCCCCGGGCGCAGTGCGGTGGGCCAATCGATCTACGCCTGGGGCGATCAGCCGATCCGCATCGTCGGCGTCGTCGAGCGCCTGGTGCGGGCCAACGACGCCGGCGATGCTCATTACGAAGATTCGATGCTGTTTCCGGTGCGCATCCCCTATATCAAGGGCGGCAGGTTCCTGATCCGCGTCGACGATCCGGCGCGGCGCGCAGAGGTGCTCAAAGCCGCCATAAAAATCCTCCACGACGGCAATTCGCGCCGCGTCGTCTCCGAGCGCGACAGCGCGCCCATCGAGCAGATGCGCGACCGGTACTACCTCAAGGATCGGGCCATGGCCTGGCTGCTGGTGGCCGCCTGCCTGGGGCTGGTGGTGATCACCGCGCTGGGCATCGTCGGCCTGTCCAGCTTCTGGGTGCAGCAGCGCACCAAGCAGATCGGCGTGCGCCGCGCACTCGGTGCCACGCGCGGGCAGATCCTGCGCTACTTCCAGACCGAAAACTTTCTGCTCGTTACGGTCGGCATCGCGCTCGGCATGCTGCTCGCCTACGCCATCAATCAATGGCTGATGGCGAAGTACGCGCTGCCGCGCCTGCCATTGAGCTACCTGCCGATCGGCGCGGTCACGCTGTGGCTGCTCGGGCAGATCGCGGTGTTCGGCCCGGCGCGGCGCGCGGCCGCGGTGCCGCCGGCGGTCGCCACCCGCAGCGTTTGACGCCGTAGGAGCGGCCCGGCCGCGATGCGGTTGCTTGGCTTTCGAGATCGAAACGCATCGCGGCCGCGGGCCGCTGCTACCAGTAACCCGGAGGCCCGTGCCGACCATCCTCGTCATCGACGACAACCCCTCGGTCGCCACTGCGCTGGAGGTGTTGTTCGCGCTGCACGACATCGACACGCTGCGCGCGCAGTCGCCGCCGGCCGGGCTGGACCTGCTGCAGCGACGCGACGTCGACCTCGTCGTACAGGACATGAACTTCCACGCCGACACCACGTCCGGCGAGGAAGGCATCGCACTGTTCCACGACATCCGCGCGCGCCATCCGGACCTGCCCGTAATTCTGCTGACCGCATGGACGCAGCTCGAGTCCGCGATCGACCTGGTGCGCGCGGGTGCTGCGGACTACCTCGCTAAACCTTGGGACGACCGCAAGCTGATCGTCACCGTCAACAACCTGCTCGAACTCGCCGAAACCCGCCGCGAACTCGCGCGTCGCGCCAGTAGCGAGCGCCAGCGTCACGACGTACTGCTGCGCGATTACGACCTGCGCGGGGTGGTGTTTGCCGATGCCGTGAGCGAAAACACCCTGGCGCTGGCCTGCCAGGTCGCGCGCTCGGACATCCCGGTACTGATCACCGGTCCCAATGGCGTCGGCAAGGAAAAATATGCCGAGATCGTGCACGCCAATTCGCATGTGCGCAGCGGGCCGTTCGTCGCGCTCAACTGCGGCGCGCTGCCGGGCGAGTTGATCGAGGCGGAGTTGTTCGGCGCCGAGGCCGGCGCCTACACCGGTGCCGGCAAGGCCCGCGAAGGCAAGTTCGAGGCCGCCGACGGCGGCACGCTGTTTCTCGACGAGATCGGTACGCTGCCGCTCGCCGGACAAGTCAAGTTGCTGCGCGTGCTCGAGACCGGCCGCTTCGAGCGCCTCGGCGGCAACCGCGAGCGCACGGTCAAGGTGCGCATCGTCAGTGCGACCAACGCCACGCTGGCAACCCTGATCGCCGACGGCCGCTTTCGCGAGGATCTGTTCTATCGGCTCAATGGCATCGAGCTGCGGCTGCCGGCGCTTGCGCAGCGCCCGCGCGACATCCTGCCGCTGGCGCGACACTTCCTGCCCGCCGGCAAGCGGCTCGGCGACGATGCCATGCGCGCCCTGCTGCGGCATCCGTGGCCAGGCAACGTGCGCGAGCTGCGCAACGCGATGCAGCGCGCCGCGCTGCTCGGACGTGGCGATGCGATCACTGCGAGTGATTTCGATCTGCCGGCAACCGGCGGCGATGCGGCGGCCGCATCCGGCAGCGACGAGCCCGACCGCACGGCGATCGAAGCCGCACTCGCGCGCCATGACGGCGTGCTCGCACAGGCCGCGATCGACCTCGGACTGTCGCGGCAGGCGCTGTACCGGCGGCTCGATCGCCTCGGCATCGCGCGCGGCTGATGCGCGTGTTGCCGCTGACGATCCGGATGATCGCGATCGCGACGGTCGGCGTCGCTTGCGCCGCTGTCTCGGCCGCGCTGCTTGATCGCTGGCTGCCGTCGTGGGCCGCTGCCACCGTCGCCACGGCGCTGTGCGGCGGCGGCGTCGCGCTGGTGGTCTGGCGGACGCTGGTGCCGCTGCGTGCGTTGTTCCGCGCGCTCGCCGGCACTGTCGCCAGCTACCGCGACGGCGATTTCAGCGTCGGCATCACCTGGAGCCGATACAGCGACCTGATCGAACTGGTCGATGCCCACAATGCGCTCGGCGACGTGCTGCGCGACCAGCGCATCGCGCTCGTGCAGCGCGAACTGCTGCTCGACACCATGGTGCAGAACACCCCAGTGGCGATGGTGCTGGTCGATCCCGCACGCCGCGTCGTGCTCGGCAACCTCGCGGCGCGGCACATGCTCGGTGGCGGACGCAAGCTCGAGGGCCAGTCGTTCGATGCCCTGCTGCAATCCGCCAGCGACGCGGTGCGCGACGCCTTCGCGCGCGGTGGCGACGGCATGTTCAGCGTCGGCGAGGACGACGAGGCCGACGTCTACCACCTGTCGCGGCACAGCTTTCGCCTCAACGGCCGTCTGCACGAACTGGTGATGCTGCGCCAGTTCACCGCCGAGCTACGCCGGCAGGAAGTGCAGACCTGGAAGAAAGTCATCCGCGTGATCAGCCACGAGCTCAACAACTCGCTGGCGCCGATCGCATCGCTTGCGCACTCCGGTGCCGAACTGCTGCGCCGCGGTCAGTACGAGCACCTGCCGATCGCGCTGACCACGATCGAGCAGCGCGCGCGCCATCTCGAAGGCTTTATCCGCGACTACGCGCGCTTCGCCAAACTGTCGGCCCCGCGCAGCGAGGCGATCGAGTGGCGGCGATTCATCGCGCAGCTGCGCACGCAGGTGCAGTTCGACGACGACGTGCAGCCCGCCGGCGGTATCGGCCGCTTCGACGCCGCGCAGCTCGAGCAGGCGCTGCTCAACCTGCTGAAGAACGCGCACGAATCCGGCTCGCCCGCGGACGATGTACGGCTCACCGTGCGCCGCGCGGCCGACACTTGGCGCATCGAGGTGCTCGACCGCGGCAGCGGCATGAACGACGCGGTGCTCGCCAATGCGCTGCTGCCGTTCTATTCGACCAAACGCCACGGCACCGGTCTGGGCCTAGCGCTTGCCCGCGAGATTATGGAAGCCCACGGCGGCCGTATCGCCCTGCTCAATCGCGATGGCGGTGGGCTGTGCGTGGCGCTGGTGCTGCCGCTGTAGGAGCGCTCCGGCGCGATGCTCTTCGTGGGGAGGGGCGTGGGGAGGGTTGCCGGCGGATATTCACGCATTTGACTTGAAATATGCCTGTCATTACAGTCCGCCGGGTACCGAGGGGCGTGGGGATGCGACGGCCGCCTGGAGACATTCGCTTTTCAAGCAATTCTATCGTCGGTTCCGACGCGCTGGGTACGCGGTTTCCTTCAATCTTGAATAGGAGAGGAACATGAATGATGCAATGCACGACGCCAATGTGGTAGCACAGTGGCGCAATAATGCAGATGCCGATAATCCCGCTGGTCCGCTGTTCGTTTCCGGTGAGTATGCCGAAGCCGATATCGTTTCGGAAAAAGTCCGAGAGACCATGTTCACTTTTTGCGGATGCGGCACGGCATGCACCGGTTCGCAGAACCTGCAGTGCTGCTGACACGTTGAATTAACGGTGTCCGCAGCGTCTGAATTGGGTGCCGACAATTTCAAGGCGTCACTGGGTTGCCTGATTTCTCCTTTTCTAGGGGGGCTGGCAACCCAGCTCGCTTCCGCTACCCCGTTGAACGGGCGCGAACGCGACGTTGTGCTTTGCGCTACCGAGACCTCGCTGTATTCCATCGTGCACGCCAAGCTCGGTCGCCTGCTGGTGCTGGAGCTCAATGCCGCTCGCGTGACCGGACGCCTGAGCGGCGATGATCCGCAACAGCGCTGGGATCAGTTTGTCGCCATGTCGGCGCAGAAAAGCTTCTGGAACGACCTGACGGCGCACTATCCGCCCCTGCTTCCCCGAATCGAAACGATCATTCGCAACCGTTGCTCGGCATCGCTTGAGTTCGCGCGGCGCTGGGCTTCGGATCGGACAGCCATCGATGCGTTGCACGGCGGATCTCTGGGTGAGCTCCAGGGCTTGAGCTTCGGTGCTGGCGATAGCCACCGTGAAGGACGGACCGTGGCGATTGCGCGCGGCGAGCGCGGCCGGGTCGTTTACAAGCCGCGTGCATTGGCGATCGACATCGCTTTGCGGCGCTTCATTGCCGAAATTGCCGAGGATCGACAAGGTCTGACGATCCGTGTGCCGAAGGCCATCGGATTTGCGCAGCACGGATGGGTCGAGTTTGTCGAACACCGTTACGCTTCCGGCGCAGCGGAGTTGCGCGGCTTCTACCGCGGGATTGGCCACTGGCTGGCGATCATGCGTCTGCTCGGCGGCAGCGATTTGCATGCCGAAAACCTCATCGCCCATGGCAGCAGCCCGGTCATCGTCGATTGCGAGACGCTGTTCACGCCGGTCAGCGCGGCCACTGAATTCGGCTTTGGCCAGGCCTTGGATCGAGCGGCAGAACTGCTGGCCGGGACGGTGCTCAGCCTGGGACTGCTCCCGGGGCGCGGCGTCGGTCTGGGATGGCGTGGTATCGACAGCTCCGCGGTTGGCATGTTGTCGGATCAACAGCCTGTCTTTCCGCACCCCGACATTCTCGGCGCCGGCACCGATGAGGCGCGTATGGGGACTTCGTTGAGGGCAGTTCCGGCGGCACAAAACCATCCGAGCTTGCAGCCGGCGTTGGCCGACTATTGGCCGGAAGTTCTGCAAGGCTTCGACGAACTTACCCAGACGCTGCAGCGCCTCGACGAAAGCGCGACCCTGCGCGAGCGTATGCAGGCATTTTCGGGGTGCTCGATCCGCATCGTTCCCCGAGCCTCGGAGACCTACGCCGAAATCGGCCGCATGCTGTGGCATCCGGTGTCGCTGCACAAGCCGGAGCCGGCACGCCAACGCGCCTTCGATCTGCTGCAGAAGATGGCCGCCAATGTGTCGGCGGCACCTGGCGAAGCGGCGGTGATCGAAGCCGAGATCGACGATCTGCTGCATGGCGACATTCCGTTCTTTTCGGCGCAAGTACGCGAGGGCCCAACGCAAGGTCCGCATGGCATCGCCTGGCGACCCTTGTCCGACCCGATCGGCTCGGCATTGGCGCATTGGCGATCGGCGGACCCGGCGTTGGACCGCAATTTGATTCGGGCGTCGTTGGTTAGCGCCTACATCAACGACGGCTGGATCCCGCTAGGGGCATCGATGTTGCCGCCGCGCGGAAGCGGCGGGGATCTGGATGCCCGCCGCAGGCGTCAGGCCGCGCGGATCGTCGGCGAGCTGGTCTCCAGCGCCATTCATGGCGACGACAACAGCGTCACCTGGATCGCCCCGGTGCTCGGCTCGTCGGGTTGGGCGGTGCAGCCGTTAACGCCGGATCTCTACAGCGGCCTGTCCGGCATCGCGTTGCTGTCGGCGGCTTACCTGCGCGAAACCGAAGCCGGCCGCGCCGATCCCGTGGAAGGTCTTGCGCAGATAATGACCGCCACCCTGCATTCCCTGCATCTGTTCGACAACCAGCTGCAGCGCATGCTGCAACCCGGGCAAGCGATGAAGGCGCGTCCACCGGCCATCGGTGGCTACATCGGGCTGGGCTCGCAGATTTGGACCTATCTGCTGCTGGCGAACTGGGGCGTGCTGGAAGATGGACTGGCCCGTGCCTCGGCGCTGGCGCAGCACATCCCCCATGCCGCGGAAGCCGACCCTCAAGCGGCCGATCTGCTGTCCGGCGCAGCGGGTGCCATCGTACCGTTGCTGATGCTTGCGCAGCGCAGCGGAGAACAGCGCTTCGTCGACATGGCCGCCAATCTCGGCGATCGCTTATGCGAGGGTGCCGAACGTCAAGACCATCGCGCCTGTTGGCCGCACGCGCGATGGCCAAAAGGGATCGGCGGATTTGCCCATGGCGTCACCGGGGTCGGTTGGGCGCTGACCAAGCTTGCCCGGCGGACCAAAGTGCTGCGTTACCAGAGCACCGCGCAGGCCGCATTCGCGTTCGAGGAAGCCTTGTTCGACGCCCAGGAACAAAACTGGCTGGATCTGCGCAATATTGAAGGCGCCACGGCCACGGCCGCTGCCTGGTGCCACGGAGCGGTCGGGATTGGTTTGGCGCATCTGGACCTGGATCCGACGCTGCAGCAGCCGATGACGCGACAGCTATTGCGTCGCGCGGTTGCGGCGACTTGCCGGCAGGGATTCGGCTGGGGCCATTCCGCTTGCCATGGCGATATGAGCGCTTGGGAATTATTGCACCGCGCGACCGCGATCGACGACACCCCTAGCGGCTTCGACCCGGGACAGCTGCTCGATCGGATCCTGACCAGCCTGGAAGATCACGGGCCGTCCTGCGGCATCGCGCGGGATGCCTTTGTCCCCGGACTGCTGCCCGGTGTGGGCGGAATCGCGTATCAGCTGCTGCGGATGCATCCTGAGAGCTGTCTGCCTTCCATCCTGCTTCCGGGTGGGGACGATGGCGCTGGCACTGATCGCTCACGTTCTCCGGTCCAAGGAACCTCTGAGAGCCTATTTAAAATCTTCTGAGTAACAGCGCCAAAAAGGCGAGGTGGATGAATTGTAGGCTGGTGTTGAGCTTACGCTCGCAGTTCTTCCATAAGCGCCGGCATTTCTCCAGCCAGCCAAAGGAGCGCTCCACCACCCAGCGCTGCGGCATG
>JBOHYD010000467.1:0-8503 GCA_050737635.1 Luteimonas sp.
TGAATCTGCTCCGGCGCGCCTCCACCAAGCACTCGCTGCGTGCGCGGCGCAAGGTGGCGGCATGGAACGATGACTTCCTCGCCAGCCTCGTCACTTCATGAAGGCGCTGTTCACCCGATTGCCCTGATGTCGATGCCCGAGAGGCTTGCGACCGCGTGCGCCGCGTGCCACCATGCGCGCCCGATGAGCAAGCCCCCTGCCAGCGTCGTGATCCTGACCTCCGCCTACATGGCGGCCGGCATGACCTCGCGCGCGCGCCGACCGGACGCCCACCGCCTCGCTGGGTAGCCGGAGCTCGCCGTCATCGGAGTTTCACAGGTCGAACCCAGCCTTGCGCTGGGTTTTTTCGTTTTTGGCCAGGATTGGAGATTGGCAACAACAAACGACATGACGCTCTGGCGCTCTTGTCCACTGATCCGCCGTCAGCAAGCAAAGCGCCGAACTCCGAGTTTCCAGCCGATATCCCCAACTCCCAATTGCGACTCTCATCGATGAAGCATTTCCTCAATACCCAAGACTGGACCCGCGCCGAGCTCGACGCGCTGCTGACGCAGGCGGCGGCGCTCAAGCGCAACAGGCTGGACGATGCGTTGACCGGCCAACCCTTGAAAGGCAAGTCGATCGCGCTGGTGTTCTTCAATCCGTCGCTGCGCACGCGCACCAGTTTCGAGCTCGGTGCGTTCCAGCTCGGCGGCCACGCGGTGGTGCTGCAGCCGGGCAAGGACGCGTGGCCGATCGAGTTCGATCTCGGCACGGTAATGGACGGTGACACCGAGGAGCACATCGCCGAAGTGGCGAAGGTGTTGAGCCGTTACGTCGACATGATCGGCGTGCGCGCGTTCCCGAAGTTCGTCGACTGGTCGCACGATCGCCAGGATCGCGTGCTCGCCGGTTTTGCGAAGTACGCCACGGTGCCGGTGATCAACATGGAAACCATCACCCATCCCTGCCAGGAGTTAGCGCATGCGCTGGCGCTGCAGGAGCACTTCGGCGCGGCCGACCCCGGATCAAGTCCGGAGCAGGTTTTGAAAGGCAAAAAGTACCTGCTGACCTGGACCTACCATCCAAAGGCGCTCAACACGGCCGTGGCCAACTCCGCGCTGACCATCGCGACGCGGATGGGCATGGACGTGACCCTGCTGTGCCCGACGCCCGACTACGCGCTCGACGAGCGCTACATGGGCTGGGCGCGCGACAACGTCGCGGAAAGCGGCGGCTCGCTGACCGTCAGTCACGACATCGACAGCGCCTACGCCGGTGCCGATGTCGTCTACGCCAAGAGCTGGGGCGCGCTGCCGTATTTCGGTAACTGGGAGCCTGAGAAACCCATCCGCGACCAGTACAAGCACTTCATCGTCGACGAGGCCAAGATGGCGAAGACCAACAACGCGGTGTTCTCGCACTGCCTGCCGCTGCGCCGCAACGTCAAGGCCACCGATGCGGTGATGGATTCGCGCAACTGCATCGCGATCGATGAAGCCGAGAACCGGCTGCATGTGCAGAAGGCGGTGATGGCTGCGCTGGTGGCGCAGCCGTCGGGACTCGGGACTCGGAACTCGGGACTCGGATAAGCAACATTCTCAGCCGTTGCCATACAGACTTTCCATCACACAGGTATTCCGATGCCCCACGCAGACCATGCTTCCTCGAGTCCCGAGTCCCGAGTCCCGAGTCCCGGCAACAGCGCCATCGTGCTCGCCTTCTCCGGCGGTCTCGACACCAGCTTCTGCGTGCCGTATCTGCAGGAGCAGGGTTGGGAGGTGCATACGGTGTTTGCCGACACCGGCGGTGTCGATGCCGAGGAGCGTGCGTTCATCGAGCGGCGTGCGCAGGAACTCGGCGTCGCCTCGCATGTCACCGTCGACGGCGGTCCGGCGATCTGGGACGGCTTCGTCAAGCCGTTCGTGTGGGCGGGCGAGGGCTACCAGGGCCAGTATCCGCTGCTGGTGTCCGATCGTTATTTGATCGTCGACGCCGCGCTCGCGCGCGCCAACGATCTCGGCACGCGCGCGATCGCGCACGGCTGCACCGGCATGGGCAACGATCAGGTGCGCTTCGATCTCGCGGTGAAGGCCAGCGGCGATTACACGATCGTGGCGCCGATCCGCGAAATCCAGAAGCAGCACACCCAGACCCGAGCCTACGAACAGGCCTATCTCGAGCAGCGCGGCTTTGGCGTGCGCGCCAAGCAGAAGACCTACACGATCAACGAAAACCTGCTCGGCCTGACCATGTCCGGCGGCGAGATCGACCGCTGGGAAGCCCCCGGCGACGGCGCGCGCGGCTGGTGCGCAGCGCGCAGCGCGTGGCCGGCGGAGCCTTTGACGGTCACCCTGCGCTTCGTCGAAGGCGAAGCGGTCGCGATCGACGGCGTCGAGATGCCCGGCGCGGCGCTGCTCGCGAAGCTCAACGCCATGTTTGCGTCCTACGGCGTCGGCCGCGGCATGTACACCGGCGACACCACCATCGGCCTTAAGGGCCGCATCGTTTACGAGGCACCGGGGCTGACCGCGCTGCTGGTGGCGCATCGCGCGCTCGAAGAAGCGGTGCTGACCAAGCAGCAGAACCGCTTCAAGCCGGACGTCGCGCGCAAATGGGTGGAGCTGGTGTACGAAGGTTTTTTCCATGATCCGCTGAAGACCGATCTCGAGGCGTTTTTGATCTCGTCGCAGAAGACGGTCAACGGCGAGATCACGCTCGAAACCCACGGCGGTCGCGTCGACGCGGTGGCGATACGTTCGCCGCACATCCTCAACGCAAAAGGCGCGACCTACGCGCAGTCCGCAGACTGGGGCGTCGAGGAGGCCGAAGGTTTCATCAAGCTCTACGGCATGAGCAGCACGCTGTGGGCGGAGATCAACAACAGCCGGGACTCGGGACTCGGGACTCGGGGCTCGTCAACGGCGAAAAGCGAGGGCGAGTGATGCACGGCTGTGTCGCGACCAGATACCACGACAGGTGCGGTTGTTTTCGCACTAGGCGCGCGCGTGCGGGCGATTTTGCGACGGCGAGGAGGTGCTTTGCGAGTCCCGAGTCCCGAGTCCCAAATCCCGGTTCTTCACATGCTTGAAAACACCCTCCAGCACCTCGCCGCGCTGGTGTCCTTCGACACACGCAATCCGCCGCGTGCGATCGGCAGCGGCGGCGTCTTCGATTACATCCGCGCGCAGCTGACGGGGTTCCGCGTCGACGTGCGCGATCACGGCGACGGTGCGGTGTCGCTGTTCGCGGTGCGCGGCGCGCCGAGGCGGCTGTTCAACGTGCATCTCGACACCGTGCCGGACTCGCCGGCGTGGACCGCCGATCCGCATGTGCTGCGGGTGACCGACGACCGTGCGATCGGCCTCGGCGCTTGCGACATCAAGGGCGCGGCGGCGTGCCTGATCGCGGCGGCGCAGGCCAGCGACGGCGATGCGGCGTTTTTGTTCTCCAGCGACGAGGAGGCCAACGATCCGCGCTGCATCGCGGCGTTTCTGGCTACCGATCACGGCTTTGACCAGGTGCTGGTCGCCGAGCCGACACAGTGCGAGGCGGTGCTCGCGCATCGCGGCATCGCGTCGGTGCTGATGCGCTTTGCCGGCCAGGCCGGGCATGCATCGGGCACAAGCGCGATGCATGCCAATGCACTGCACCAGGCGATGCGCTGGGGCGCGGATGCGTTGACGCTGGTCGAAGGCGAAGCGCATCGGCGTTTCGGCGGGTTGACCGGGTTGCGCTTCAACATCGGCCGCGTCGAGGGCGGCATCAAGGCGAATGTGATCGCGCCAAGCGCCGAGCTGCGCTTCGGCTTCCGGCCGCTGCCCTCGCAGGACATCGACGCGCTGCACGCGCGCTTCGCGGCACTCGCGCCCGACGGCACGCATTACGCGCCGACCTTCCGCGGCCCGTCGCTGCCGGGTGGCGACGTCGCTCAAGCCGAAGAGCGCCGCCTCGCCGCGCGCGACCTTGCCGATGCGCTTGATCTGCCGATCGGCAACGCGGTCGACTTCTGGACCGAGGCCTCGCTGTTTTCGCAAGCCGGGCTGACCGCGATCGTGTTCGGCCCCGGCGACATCGCCCAGGCGCACACCGCCGACGAATGGGTGGCGCTGGAGCAGTTGCGGCGGTATGGGGATGCGGTGGTTCGGATGATTGGGGGTGTGACGTGATCGTGCATGTGCGCCAGGAACGAGAAACGAGGAACGAGGAACGAGTGAAAGCATTGGCTCTTCCGCTCCTCACTCGTTCCTCGTTCCTCTTCACTCATTTCTCGCTCTTCGATCGCATCCCATGAACGCCGCCACCCACACCCAGACCCGCCAGACCATCGTCCGCCTGCTGTCGAGCATGGCCAGCGCGAAGGAGATCAGCCAGTACCTGAAGCGCTTTTCGCAGCTGGACGCCGCGCGCTTCGCGGTGGTCAAGGTCGGCGGCGCGGTGCTGCGCGACGACCTCGGCGCGTTGACCTCGTCGTTGGGTTTCCTGCAGCAGGTCGGGCTGACGCCGATCGTGCTGCACGGCGCCGGGCCGCAGCTCGATGAAGAGCTCGCTGCGGCCGGCGTCGAAAAGCATACCGTCGACGGCCTGCGCGTGACCTCGCCCGAGGCGCTGGCGATCGTGCGCCGGGTGTTCCAGTCGGCCAATCTCAAGCTTGTCGAAGCGCTGCAGCACGACGATGCGCGCGCGACGTCGATCATCTCCGGGGTGTTCGAGGCCGAGTATCTCGACCGTGATGTGTACGGTCTGGTCGGTCGGGTGACGCGCGTCAACCTCGCGCCGATCGAGGCCAGCTTGCAGGCCGGTTCGATCCCGGTGATCGCCTCGCTCGGCGAAACCCCTGGTGGGCAGATCCTCAATGTCAACGCCGACTTTGCCGCCAGCACGCTGGTGCAGGTGCTGCAGCCGTACAAGATCATCTTTCTCACCGGCACCGGCGGCCTGCTCGATGCCGACGGCACGGTGATCGATTCGATCAACCTGTCCACCGAGTACGAGCATCTGATGGCGCAGCCGTGGATCAACGGCGGCATGCGCGTGAAGATCGAGCAGATCAAGGACCTGCTCGACGACCTGCCGCTGGCATCGTCGGTGTCGATCACGCGGCCGGCCGATCTCGCCAAGGAGCTGTTCACGCACAAAGGCTCCGGCACGCTGGTACGGCGCGGCGAAAAAGTCCTGCAGGCGACGGCGTGGGATGCGTTCGACCTGCCGCGCCTGCGCGGTCTGATCGAGTCGAGCTTCGGTCGCGTGCTGGCCGCGGATTATTTCGAGCGCACCGCGCTGCTGCGCGCCTACGTCAGCGAAAACTACCGCACCGCGGTGATCCTCACGCAGGAGGACGGCATGCCCTATCTCGACAAGTTTGCGGTGCTCGACGATGCGCAGGGCGAAGGCCTGGGGCGCGCGGTGTGGCAGGTGATGCGCGATGAGACGCCGACGCTGTTCTGGCGCTCGCGGCACCACAACGCAGTCAATCATTTTTACTATGCCGAGTCCGACGGCTGCTACAAGCAGGAGAACTGGAAGGTGTTCTGGTACGGGCTCGATGGTTTCGATGCGATCCAGCGCGCGGTCGCGCATTGCGCGTCGCGCGCGCCGACGCTCGGCGATCGGGCCGCCGCATGAGCGTCTGGACTGACATCTCGACGTTGCGCGGCGCGTCATGACCATATCGCTCGGCATCGTCGGCGCGCGCGGCCACACCGGCGCCGAATTGATCCGGCTGGTGGCCGCACATCCGCAGTTCGCGCTTGCGTTCGTGTCGTCGCGCGAGATTGGCGGCCAGCGCGTCGCCGATCACATCGACGGCGACATCGATGGATTGGACGGCGGACTGCGCTACGACACCCTCGACGCCGACGCGGTCGCCACGCGTGGCGTCGACGTGGTGGTGCTGGCGCTGCCCAACGGCAAGGCCGCGCCGTTTGTGACCGCGATCGATGCGGCATCGTCAGGCACGGTGATCGTCGACCTGTCGGCGGATTACCGCTTCGACGACGGCTGGTATTACGGCCTGCCCGAAATCACCCGCGTCCGCTATGCCGGCCAGCGCCGGATCAGCAATCCCGGCTGCTATGCCAGCGCGATGCAGTTCGCGATCGCGCCGATGCGCGATGTGCTCGATGGGCCGACGCAGTGCTTCGGCGTGTCCGGCTATTCCGGTGCCGGCACCGCTGCGTCGGACAAGAACGACGTCGACAAGCTGCGCGACAACCTGATGCCGTATGCGCTGGTCAACCACGTCCACGAGCGCGAGGTAACGCGCCAGCTCGGCGCATTGGTCGAGTTCATGCCGCACGTCGCGGCGCATTTCCGCGGCCTGACGATCACCGCCAACCTGCACCTGCGCACGCCGTGGACGCTGCGCGACGTGCGCGCGCGCTATCGCGATATGTATGCCGGCGAGCCGCTGGTTAGCGTGCGCGACGACGCGCCGTGGGTCAGCCGCATCGCGCACCGCCACGGCGTAGAAATCGGCGGCTTTGCGCTGTCGGATGACGGCTGCCGGCTGGTGGTCGTCGCCACGCTCGACAACCTGCTCAAGGGTGCGGCGACCCAGGCGATGCAGAATCTCAACCTGGCGTTCGGCTTCGACGAAGTGCAAGGAATCCCGCTTTAGGCCCTCCCCTTCAAGCTGGTTTGGGTGGGGATGGTGTCGGGCTGGATTCGATGGAAGACAACCTCATCATGCCGGCAACACCATCCCCAGTCCGGCCCTCCGCTTGAAGGGGGAGGGAGTAAAACAATCACGAGGAACGCCCCATGTCCGACCTGCTCTGGCAAAAACCCGGTGTCACCGTCGATGCGGAGATCCAGGCGTTTCTCGCCGGCGACGACGTGATCCTCGATCGCGAGTTCTTCCTGCACGACATCGCCGCGAGCCGCGCGCATGCTGGAGGGCTGCGCACGATCGGCATCCTGGCCGACGATGAACTCGCCGGCCTGCTGCGCGAGCTCGACGCACTCGCCGACGACTTCCGCAGCGGCGCTTTCGTGCTCGATGCGCGCTTCGAGGACGGCCATTCGGCGATCGAGGCGCGGTTGACCGAGCGCCTCGGCGATGCCGGTCGGCGCATCCACACCGGCCGCAGCCGCAACGACCAGGTGCTGGCGGCAACTAGGCTGTGGCTGAAGGACAGACTCGCACGCACCCAGGCACTGTGCCTCGAGATCGCCGGCGTCGCACTGCAGCGCGCTGACGCCGAACGCGACCTGCCGCTGCCCGGTTACACGCATCTGCAGCGCGCGGTGGTGTCGTCGCTGGGCATGTGGTGGAGCGGCTGGGCCGAGGCCTACATCGACAACGCCGCGCGCGCGCGCGATACGCACGCCTGGATCGACGCCAATCCGCTCGGCACCGCCGCCGGCTATGGCGTCAACCTGCCGCTCGCACGCGATCACGCCACTACCGCGCTCGGCTTCGCGCGGCTGCAGGTGTCGCCGACGTATGTGCAGCTCTCGCGCGGCAAGTTCGAGATCGCCGCGCTTGAAGCGCTCGGCAGTGCGATGGGCGACCTGCGCCGGCTGGCGTGGGACCTCAGCGTGTTCACCACCGCCGAGTTCGGTTTTGTCGCGCTGCCGGCGCAGTACACCACCGGCAGTTCGATCATGCCCAACAAGCGCAATCCCGACGTGATCGAGCTGATGCGCGGCAGTTATGCCAGCGTCGCCGCCGCGCGCAGTGAGCTCGAACACCTGCTGTCGCTGCCATCGGGCTATCACCGTGATCTGCAGATCGGCAAGGGCGCGCTGTGCCACGGCTTCGGCAAGGGCCTGCAGGCGCTGGCACTGCTGCCGGACCTGCTGCGCAACCTCCAATGGAATGCGCAGCGCATGCGCGCGGCGATCGATGCGCCGATGTACGCGACCGATCTTGCCGTCGATCTCGCGCGCGACGGCGTGCCGTTCCGCGATGCCTACCAACAGGCCGCCGATCCGCAGCGCTGGGCCGACGGCGATCCTGCAGTGAGCCTCGCTGCGCGCACGTCGCCGGGCGCGGCGGGGGATCTGCGGCTCGACGTGCTGCGCGAGCGACTTGCAGCGCTCGGCTGAAGCGTCCGTGACCTTCAGGGCAGTTCGCGAAGGACGCAAAGTACGCGAAAGAAACGCTGACAGACTATTGTCGCGCTCTGCCTTTCTTCGCGCTCTTCGCGTCATTTGCGGACGAATTTCGTTCTTCAATCGAGATTTCACCAGGTCAAGGCCATGCCGAACGACGCCAACGGCTTCACCGAGCAGCTGATCCCGGCGTGGAAGCGCGCGGTGCTCAAGGTCGGCAGCAGCCTGCTCGCCGCCGACGACGGCAGCGGACTGTCGCCGCGGCATGCGCAGGCGATCGCTGATTTCGTGTCGGCCTGCCACGCCGCCGGCCGCGAGTTGGTACTGGTGTCGTCGGGCGCGGTGGCGGCTGGCCGCGCGATTGCGCACCGGCAGCCGGCGAGCGGTGCGGCGATGGCCGAACGCCAAGCGCTCGCCGCGCTCGGCCAGGCGCAGTTGATGGGCTTCTGGCAGGGCCTCGTTGTGC
>JBOHYD010000468.1:0-2951 GCA_050737635.1 Luteimonas sp.
CGTCGTACAAGTCGACCTTGCGCGGACTGGTCTTCTTGCGCGCGCCTTCCAGCAACGGACGAATCTGGTCGAATTGGGTGCGACTGATGTCGCTTGGATATCGGGGTCTCATGCCGCATTGTCAGGGCACAAGGAGACTTTGAACAGGCTCTTACCCAAAAAAGTTTCACGCCGCGTCCTCGTTTCTGCTCTGGGGAAGCGGATTTCGATTGCCCGTCCTCCCTGAGGTTTGAATTGTCTACTCCCCCACACGCCGCCACAGCCTTGCACCAAGCGGATCGCGGCGGCAGCCCTATGCTGGACGCGGCGGTCACGTCAAACGGGCAGCGAGCGCTGTGTGAGCGCCGGAAGTGCTTGCAAGCGGCTATGACTGATGGATGGTGGCAGCAACCATGGCCGCGATAGGGCTGCACGACTCTCACGGAGGAGCGGCGCGCGGAAGCCATCGATCTCGTCGCGGCATTGGCCAACTACGCGCACCTGTTCTGGCTGCTGATATGGCTCGGGCTCGGCTACGCGCTGCTCGCCTTTGCCGCCGCGCCGCTGCTGCGACGGATGATGCACGGCGTGAAGTAGCCAGGCAGCGCGCGCAGCCGCGTAAAACGAACGGCACCTTGCGGTGCCGTTTTCTGTTCTCGACTCGAAGCTCGTTGCCTATTTCGACGCGGTGGTGGCCGTCGCCGCCGTCGCGCCGCCGAGAGTGCGCGACAGGAAGGCCAGCAACCGCGTGTAGAACTCCTTGCGGTGCGCCTCGACGTAGAAGCCGTGGCCTTCGTTCGGGTAGTACAGCGTTTCGACCGGCACGCCGGCGTTGTTCAACGCCCGCTCCATCATCTTGCTGTGCGCGATCGGTGCGCGCTCGTCCTCGCCGCCGGCGGCGAGAAACACCGGCACCGTGATCTTGTCGGCGATGCGGTTGGGCGACGCTGCGCCGATCTTGGCCGGATCGCCGAGCCACTGGCGCAGATAGCTTTCGCCGGAGCCGCTGCGCTGGATATCGCCTTCGTTGTACATCGCCGGCAGGTCGTACACGCCGACATAGCCGGCGGCGCAGCGGTACAGCGTCGGCTCCTTGGCCACGCCCATCAGCGCCGCGTAAGCGCCATAACTCGCGCCGTAGATGCAGATCCGCTTCGGATCGGCGATGCCCTGCGCGATCGCCCAGCGCGTCGCGTCGGTCACGTCGTCCTGCATCGTGCCGCCCCACTCGCGCGCACCGGCGTGCTGGAACGCACGGCCATGATTGCCGGAGCCGCGGAAGTCGATCTGCAGCACCGCATAGCCGGCACCGGCGAGGATCTGCGCCTCGTCATCGAAGTCCCAGGATTCGTGGATGCCGAACGGCCCGCCGTGCGCGAGCACCACCATCGGCAGGTTCTTCTCCGCGACCTTGTTGGGCATGGTCAGATAGCCGTGCAGCACCAGTCCGTCGCGCGCGGCGACGGTGATCGGCCGCTTCGCCGCCATCTGTTCCAGATCGAACCAGTCGCGGCGGCTCAGCAGGTGCGAGGCTTTTTTCGCCTCCGTATCGAACAGGTAAAAATCGCCGGGATTGCGGTCGCTGCCAGTTTCCACCAGCGCGAGTGTGCCGTCGGCGGTGGTCGAGGTGATGTACGGCGACTGCCCGGCAAACGCTGCTTCGAGGCTGCGGTACAGGCGCGCCTCACTCGAGGCGTTGTCAAAGAACGCCGTGCGCGGCTTGCCGTCCATGTACCTCGCGCCGACCGGCACCGACGTACCGGCCTTGTACACGATGCGCCCCGCATCGGGGTCGGTGTCGTCGTCGCGCAGCAGTTCCTTCTGCGTGCCCGAGGCCACGTCCATCGCGACGATCGCATCCGGACCCTTGGTCTGTTGCACGATCAGGTAGGCCGTCGCATCGTCGGCGGAGAAGCCGATCGGCGTCTGGATGCGCTCGCTCACGGCCTCGTCGTTGATCAACGTCCACTCGCCGCCTTCGCTGCGGCGGTAGTAGAGCTTGTTGATATTGTCGGTGCCGACGCCGAGCGCGTAACGCACGATGCCGCGGTTGTCGGCGATGAATTGCGCATTGCGCACCGGCGCGCGCGACCGTCGCACGACGGCCGGTATTGACGTCCATGCGGTCGACGCGGGTGAACGGATCGTCGTTGAACGGGCTGACCGAGATCAGCACCGCGTTGTCGTCGCCGGGCAGATCGTCGATCAGGAACGCAGCCACCCGTTCGACCTTCTTCGGCTGGATCTTGGTGCCCAGGCCCTGCCCCTGCACGCCCTGCCCGACCAGCAGCTCGACGTTGCTGCCGTCGGCGTTGATCGCATACAGCTCGCCGGTGAGCTGCGGCGCGGCAAGATCGCCGAACTTGCGCGCGGTGCTGATCAGCACGCGCTTGGCATTGACCCACCAGAAGCCGGCGATGTCGCTGTTCTTGCCGAGCCGGAACGTGCCGGAAATCGTATTGTCCGCCCGCCGCATGATGACCAGCGCAGTGGCATCCTCCAGCGGCACCGTCGCCGCAAAATAGTCGCCCTGCGGCGACAGCTTGATCTCGCGAAACTTGTCCTTCTTGGCAAAATCGCCGACGTCCACGGCCAACGCCGGCATCGCGACCATGGCCAGCCACAGCACGACGCTGGATGCCTTGCCCCATTGCTTCATTGGATTTCCCCTGTGTTTGAATGTCATCGGGACATCGTTTGCCCTGACGTTGTACCCGCCAACCGCCAGACCGCGTTGCCGTCGAAGCTCGGCTTCGTTTGCGCGCTGGTCGTGATGCGAATGCTCACTGCGGACGCGTCGACTGTGATGGCCGACACGAGAAATCTTACTGCCCCTGATCCCTGAATCAACCACCTGCGAAGCGGAACGAGTGACAAACACAGGTGTGCCGTCTTGAAAGCCCTCCGCGATGCGGCACTCCAGCTGTCGGCCCTAACAGGTTGTTGAAAAACGCACTTCCTGTGCGTTTTTC
>JBOHYD010000469.1:0-2801 GCA_050737635.1 Luteimonas sp.
CTGGCTGGCCTGTTCAACCGCACCACGCTTGAACTCAACACTGAACTTCCTTCGCTTCGACATGAACACTCCTCAGGGCCTCAATCGGCCTTCTCGTAAGTGTCCGTGATAACGGGGGTGAACCCGGTAGCCGCGCAGCCACTTTTCCGCCCAGGCACCGAACGTCTCTGCATCCTTGACCCGTGCCTTGTCGCGGGCCTTCTCCTTGGCCGGTGACTTGCCCGCCGCAACCATCTTCTTGGCGTCACCTAACTGCTCTCGGGCTTCTGCCAGGGTGATGCCACCGACGCCGTAGCGACCAAAGGTGATGGTCTCCTGCCGCCCGTTGAGCGAGTAGTTGTAGCGGAACGAAACAGCACCAGCAGCCGTTACGGCCACATACAGGCCATCCCGGTCATTCACCTTGTAGAGCTTGTCCCTGGGCTTGAGATTGCGCAGCTTGGTATCGGTCAGCATGTACCTTGTCCTTCTTCGTTTTTGATACCATGCTGAAAAAACGTCAAATTTGTTGTGCTTTTTCTATATAAAACAATAAGTTAGAAAAACTCAATACCATGAGCACACAAGAGAAAGCAGCATGGTATCGGCATCAATCATGGCATCGTCAAGCGATAGTACCAGCTTTAATGCCATGCTCAAACGGTGCTTGATGCTTCCTTCTATTGCCAAACCTTGCCAGACACAAACACAAAAAAGCCCGCAATTACGCGGGCTTAGCGGCTTTTTATGCCTTCAAGTGCCTGGCCGTGCCAGACGAAGGATCATTCCCACTCGATGGTCGCGGGCGGCTTGCCGCTGATGTCGTAGACCACGCGCGAGACGCCGCGGACTTCGTTGATGATGCGGTTGGACACGCGGCCGAGGAAGTCGTACGGCAGTTGCGCCCAGTGCGCGGTCATAAAATCGATCGTCTCGACCGCGCGCAGCGCGATCACCCACTCGTAGGCGCGCGCGTCGCCGACCACGCCGACCGACTTGACCGGCAAAAACACCGCAAAGGCCTGGCTGGTCTTGTCGTACAGATCGGCCGCGCGCAACTCCTCGATGAAGATCGCGTCGGCGCGCGCGAGAATGTCGGCGTACTCGCGCTTCACTTCGTTGAGGATGCGCACGCCCAGGCCTGGGCCCGGGAACGGGTGCCGATACACCATCTCGCGCGGCAGGCCGAGTTCGACGCCGAGGCGGCGCACTTCGTCCTTGAATAGCTCGCGCAGCGGTTCGACCAGGCCGAGCTTCATGTGCGCCGGCAGCCCGCCGACGTTGTGGTGGCTCTTGATGACGTGCGCCTTGCCGGTGGCGCTGCCGGCGGACTCGATCACGTCGGGATAGATGGTGCCCTGCGCGAGCCACTTCGCATTGCCGAGTTTGTGCGACTCGGCATCGAAGATCTCAACGAACAAACCACCGATGATCTTGCGTTTGGCTTCGGGATCGCTGATGCCCGCCAGCGCATCGAAATAACGCTCGCGCGCGTCGACGCGGATCACCTTGATGCGCAAGCCCTGTGCGTCGGACGCATCGGCAAACGTCGCCATCACCTGATCGCCTTCCTGCCAGCGCAGCAGGCCGGTATCGACGAACACACAGGTCAGCTGGCCGCCGATCGCTTTGTGCAAGAGCGCTGCCACCACCGACGAGTCGACGCCGCCGGACAGGCCGAGGATCACCTCGTCGTTGCCGACCTGGGTACGCACGCGGGCGATCTGGTCGTCGATGATGTTGGCGGCGGTCCACAGGGTGTCGCAGCCGCAGATGTCGGTGACGAATCGGCGCAGCATCGCTTCGCCCGAGCGCGTGTGCGTGACTTCGGGGTGAAACTGCACGCCATACCAGCGCTTGGCATCAAAGGCGAAGGCCGCGACCGGCACGCGGTCGGTCTTCGCGGTGACGGTGAAGCCCGGTGGCGCGACCGAGACGTGATCGCCGTGGCTCATCCACGCCTCGAGCCGCGGCGGCGCGCCGGGACGATCGTTCAGGCCATCGAGCAGGCGATCGACGGCGATCAGCGAGACTTCGGCATGGCCGTATTCGCGCGCGTCGGCGGATTCGGTTTCTCCGCCGAGCTGCTTGGCCATCGTCTGCATGCCATAGCAGATGCCGAGCAGCGGCAAGCCGCTGTCGAACACTTGCTGCGGTGCGCTCGGTGCGCCGTGCTCGGTGGTCGATTCGGGACCGCCGGACAGGATGATCCCCTTCGCAGCGTATTTCGCGATTTCGGCAGGGTCGTGGTCCCACGCCCAGACTTCGCAGTACACGCCGATCTCGCGAATACGTCGCGCGATCAGCTGCGTGTACTGCGCGCCGAAGTCGAGGATCAGGATTTTGTCGGCGTGGAGGTCGGGCATAAGGGCGAGGAACGAGTGGGGAGGAGTGAGATGAGGGCGAGGAACGAGGAGTAGTGAGGAACGAGGAGTGAGGAACGAGTAAGGGCGAACCGCCTGCTTCCTTCATTGTCCGTCTTCGCCGCCGATCTCCCACTCGTTTCTCACTCCTCGTTCCTCGCCCCTCACGCCGTCCGGTAATTCGGCGGCTCTTTGGTGATCTGCACGTCGTGGACATGGCTCTCGCGCTGCCCTGCCGCGGTGATCTTCACGAATAACGGTTTGACGCGCATGTCTTCGATCGTTGCGCAGCCAACGTAGCCCATCGTCGCGCGCAGGCCGCCGGCGAGTTGATGGACGACACCGCTCAAGGGGCCGCGATACGGCACGCGGCCCTCGATGCCTTCGGGGACGAGCTTGTCGGCGTCGCTGGCGTCCTGAAAATAGCGATCGGAACTGCCCTTCTCCATCGCGCCGAGG
>JBOHYD010000470.1:0-5193 GCA_050737635.1 Luteimonas sp.
TGTCTTGCGCGCGCCTTCCAGCAGCGGTCGAATCCGCTCAAACTGGTCACGGCTGATGTCGCTGGGATAGGGCTGTCTCATTCGGCTATGGTCGCAGATGGGAGATGGATTTTAAACAGGCTCTTAGGTCCCGACCGCGCTGCAACATGCGCCTGCAGCGACGCGCTGCATACGTATTCGCTCGCACCGTCGGGGTGGATGCCGTGCGCTTTGGAGTCGGGTTGTTGCCAGCAAGCCGACGCGAGCGTGGCCGCGATCGCGCATGCGCTCGACATGGCGAGGGCGACGATCAGCGTTGCGCCTGAGCGCTTTACTCACGATGCGATCACATCCGTTCCGCACCGAGGCTCCACGCCATAGGGTTAGCGTGAGTTCGAGGCGGAAGCATCAGGTGTGCAAGCACCCCGCGGAGATTCCGACCGGGCCGCGGCAAGCAAGACACCCTCCTACAGATCCACCGGCTCCAGCCAGCCGTAGCTGTCCGGCGTCGAGCCGTCGAATAGGCCGAAGAACAGCGCTTGCACGCGGCGCGTCACCGGGCCGGCCTTGCCCTGGCCGATCTGGCGGCCGTCGACCGAGCGGATCGGGGTGATTTCTGCGGCGGTGCCGCACATGAAGAGTTCATCGCACAAGTACAGGTATTCGCGCGGCAGGTCGCGTTCGAATACCGCGATGCCGGCGTCGCCGGCCAGGGTGATGATGGTATTGCGGGTCAGGCCGTTGAGCAGCGCCGCGCTGACCGGCGTGGTGTGCAGCGCGCCGTCGAACACCAGAAACAAGTTTTCGCCCGCGCCCTCGCTGAGCAGACCGGTCGACGCCAGCGCGATGCCTTCGCCGAAGCCCAGCCGCCGCGCCTCGCGCGCGATCAACTGGCCGGACAGATAGTTGCCGCCGGCCTTGGCGCCGGCCGGAATGGTGTTCGGCGCGAAACGCTGCCAGCTCGACACGCAGGCGTCGATGCCCTGTTCGAGCACGCCGTCGCCGAGGTAGGCGCCCATGAACCATGACGCGACCGCGACGTCGATCGGCGTCTGTGCCGACAGCCCGAAGCCGCCGAGGCCGCGGTAGGCGACCGGACGCAGATAGGCCCGGGTCAGGTTGTTCTTGAGCACCACCGCGCGGCACGCGGCGTCGAGCTCCTCGGGCGTGTACGGGATGTCCATGTCGTAGATGCGCGCCGACGCAAACAGCCGCCGGGTGTGATCGCGCAGGCGGAAGATCGCCGGGCCGTTGGGAGTCTCGTAGCTGCGGATGCCCTCGAACACCGACGAGCCGTAATGCAGTGCATGCGACATCACGTGAGTGGTCGCCTCGGCCCACGGCTTGATCGCGCCGTTGTGCCAGATCCATTCGGGGTATTGCATGCCGGTTCGCCTTCGGGTTAAAGCGGTATTTTGCCTGAACTCCCGGTCGTGCCGGTCGATCGCCGCCGACGAAGGTAGCGGCGATCGCGCGCCTAGAACGTCACGAACCAGCAGCCCATGTTGCGGCGCAGGCCGAAGATCGTCTGCGACGCGGTCACGCCGTTGGCCAGGGTCTGGTCGATGCGCAGGCCGACCGGCGTGCGCCGCGCGCTGGTCGCCGCAGCGGTATCGGTATCGATCGATGCGGCGGTCGGCGATGCGGTATCGGATGCTGCCGACGGCGCGGACGGGGTGTCGATGCGCACCGGATCGAGTTTGCCGGTCACCGTCAGTCCGGCATCGGCGTCGAGCCGCACCCGCGCTGCCGGCAGCACCGGGGTGATCTGCACCAGCGGCCGCTGCGTGATCGCATCGAGCCGCGACAGCACCTGATAGCCACCGACCCCCGACATGCCGGTCCAGTGGTAGACACCGGCCAGCCGATTGGCGTCGTGGCTGTCGATTGAGGCGCTGACCTCGAATACCAGATCGCGCAGGCTGCGCGGACAGCCGCGGGCATAGGTCTTGCCGCCGAGGCTGCCCAAGGGCGCGGCCTGCGGTATGTGCTCGACACCGCCGACATCCGCACACGCGCGGTCGGTGAAAATCACACTGCCGTCGGGCGCGCTGCAGCGGCGGATCTGCGCGTCGGCGCGCGACGGCCACAGCGCGCTTGCGGCCAGCGCGACACCGAGGACAGCAAGGCCGTGTGCAAGTGACATCGCTGAAGCCTAGCAGGGTGTTGAAAAACAACCTGCTAGCGCCGTCGATGTGAAGCGCCAACAACCTGTGATGGCGACTGCGACTCGCTGCGCGCTTGCGCGCGCGTCCGCCATCAGCTCAGGCGCGCGAGCACCGATTGCGTTGGGCGGGCGAGGTTGAGGGTGTAGAAATGCAGCGCTGGGGCACCGCCGTCGATCAGCCGACGGCACAGTCCGGCGACGAGGTCGGCGGCAAACTCGCGGATCGCCTCGGCGTCGTCGCCGTGCGCCTGCATGCGCTTGGCGACCCAGCGCGGGATTTCCGCGCCGCAACTTTCGGAAAATCGCCGCAGCTGGCTGAAATTGGCGATCGGCATGATGCCCGGCACGATCGGCACGTCGACGCCGAGCGCGCGCACGGTATCGACGAAGTGAAAATACGCGTCGGCGTTGTAAAAATACTGGGTAATCGCACCGTTGGCGCCGGCGTCGATCTTGGCCTTGAAGTGGCGCAGGTCGGCGATCGCGTCGCTGGCCTGCGGATGGGTTTCCGGGTAGCAGCCGACCTCGATGTGGAAGCGGTCGCCGTGGCGATCGCGGATGAAGGCGATCAGGTCCGATGCATAGCGCAGGTCGCCGGGGTGACCCATGCCCGACGGCAGGTCGCCTCTGAGGGCGACGATGCGATGGCAGCCGAGCGTGGCGTACTCGTCGAGCAGCGCGGCGATCTCCGCGCGCGTGCCGCCGACGCAGGAGACATGCGGCGCGGCGTCGAGGCCGTGCGCGTTGATCAGCCGCTGGATCGTCTCGGAGGTGTAGCTCAGCGTCGAGCCGCCAGCGCCGAACGTGCACGACACATATTCGGGCGCATATATTTTCAGCTTGCTTGCAGTGCGGTCGAGCTGCGCGCGCTGCTCATCGGACTTGGGCGGGTAGAACTCGAAAGAAACAGGAGCGCCGCGAGACGGCATGGGTGAGGCGGGAGACGTCATGGCACAGCCTTGGGTGCAGGTTGATTCAGGCGCCGAATCAGCGCATTCAATCGCGCGAACACGCGCTCAATGATTTCATCGAGGGACGCTGACGGCCGCACGCCGCAGCTGCGACGTGAGGCCATAGCGTTCGTCAGAGGGGAGCGTCGACGTCAGCCGGTAAACCGCTTCGACAAGGCAGACGGCGTCCTGCCAGACATCGAGTCGCTGATGCTGCCTGGCCACGTCTGCCGTCTCCGTTCTACTGTCTCACGGCTCAATCAGTAGCGATAATGATCCGGCTTGTAAGGCCCTTCGATCGCGACGCCGAGGTACTCGGCCTGCGACTTGCTCAGCGTGGTCAGCTTGACGCCGATCTTTTCGAGATGCAGGCGCGCGACTTCCTCGTCGAGGTGCTTGGGCAGGATGTAGACCTTGGCCGCGTAGCCGTCCTTGTTTTCCCACAGGTCGATCTGCGCGAGCGTCTGGTTGGCGAACGAGTTGGACATCACGAAGCTCGGATGACCGGTGGCGCAACCGAGGTTGACGAGGCGGCCTTCGGCAAGCAGGAAGATCGCGTTGCCCGGATTGCCGTCAGAATCAGCAAACACGAACTTGTCGACCTGCGGCTTGATATTGATGCGCACGACGTCCTTGAGCGCATACAGCGCGTCGACCTGGATCTCGTTGTCGAAGTGGCCGATGTTGCAGACGATCGCCTGGTCCTTCATCGCCCGCATGTGCGCGACGGTGATGATGTCCTTGTTGCCGGTGGTGGTGACGTAGATGTCGCCGCGGCCGAGCGTGCTTTCGACGGTGTTGACTTCGAAGCCTTCCATCGCCGCCTGCAGCGCGCAGATCGGGTCGATCTCGGTGACGACCACGCGCGCGCCGTACGCGCGCAGGCTATGCGCCGAGCCCTTACCGACATCGCCGTAGCCGCAGACCACCGCGACCTTGCCGGCGAGCATCACGTCCATCGCGCGCTTGAGGCCGTCGGCCAGCGACTCGCGGCAGCCGTAGAGATTGTCGAACTTGGACTTGGTGACCGAATCGTTGACGTTGATCGCCGGCACCAGCAGCTTGCCCTGCTCGACCATCTGGTACAGGCGGTGCACGCCGGTGGTGGTTTCTTCCGACACGCCCTTCCAGTTCTTGACCACCGCGGTCCAGAAGCCGGGGCGCTCCTTGGCGACGCGCTTGAGCAGCGCCTTGATGATGCCTTCCTCGTGCGAGGACGCCGGCTCGTCGACCCAGGCGCTGCCCTGTTCGAGTTCGTAGCCCTTGTGGATCAGCAGGGTGACGTCGCCGCCGTCGTCGACGACCAGTTGTGGACCGAGAAACTGACCGGGCGCGCCGCCGGGGAAGGTGACGGCCTTGAGCGTGCAGTCCCAGTAGTCTTCGAGCGACTCGCCCTTCCATGCGAACACCGGCGTGCCGGTCGCGGCGATCGCCGCCGCCGCTTGGTCCTGGGTGGAGAAGATGTTGCACGACGCCCAGCGCACGTCGGCGCCGATGTCCTTCAGCGTCTCGATCAGCACCGCGGTCTGGATGGTCATGTGCAGCGAGCCGGTCACGCGCACGCCGTCGAGCGGCTTGGCGGCGGCGTGCTTGCGGCGGATCGACATCAGCCCCGGCATTTCGGCTTCGGCGATGTCGATTTCCTTGCGGCCCCAGTCGGCGAGGCCGATATCGGCGATCACGTAGTCGTTGCGGTGCGGCAAAAGAGTGCTGACGGCATTCATATCAATCTCCGGAATTGGCGCGAGCGTGACTCGCATTCAAACCGGGCGCCGTTGCAGTGACGCGTCACCGAGCCTGGCCGCCTCATCGCGGTCGCAGCGCCCCTCGGCGAGGCGCGGAGATTATATCGCTATCTCGCGATGAAGGGATGAATGACTCTTCGGCGGCGAGGGTCCATGGGCGAGAGCGTTTGCGTCGATGTCGGCCGTGCCCAAGCAGGGCCCGGCACCGCCTGGCAGGGTTCTACCCCGGGTTCACCCCCGTTATCACGGACACTTACGAGAAGGCCGATTGAGGCCCTGAGGAGTGTTCATGTCGAAGCGAAGGAAGTTCAGTGTTGAGTTCAAGCGTGGTGCGGTTGAACAGGCCAGCCAG